>CAUUUY010000326.1:0-2514 GCA_963548305.1 uncultured Oribacterium sp. | reverse complement strand
TCTGCTTCTGCAACATAAATATTTTTTGTGGCCATAACCATACCTCCTTATTTTTGTAACTTGTATCTGAAGTTTAGTATCTATATAATTATGAATATAATTATAATCATATAGAGGTATTTTATCAAGATAGACTTTCTTTCCATCATTTTGATGTTGAAGACTGTGATTCTTCACTGATACTGGGAGCTAATATCAAAATGTAATATACAAAGTTCTTCGTTTTTGCAATAACAAAAAATCTCCCATCCCAAAAAGGGGATGAGAGATTCTATCTCTGCATGTGCATCCTTCGCAAAGTAAGGGGTGCTCATTTATGGATTATGGGGAAACGGTTAATGTAGTAGCACCGCCATTGGCCTGCTGCGCCGTGGTAGCTGCCGCTGCACGGCTCTCCGTAGTGGATTTTGTTGTAGAGTTTGTGCTTGTACCGGAAGAATTAGCTGCCGTAGTAGCTGTGGTATTGTTTCCTGTAGCGCTTTGGGTAGTGCTTACTTCCTCGGTACGTACATACTGCTTGGAAATATAGGCATCCTGTCCGTTATAGGTGATTTCTAACCACTCGTCATTGTAATCTGCCTTGTATTGCAGCTCCGTTCCTTCGTCCAATACGGTTAATACTTCAGAATCCGTTGTACTGGGTTTTGTTCTGATTCTTACTCCTGTGGTGGTGAAATAACGCTTCGGTGTCGCCGTTGTCTCCTCCACGGTAGTTTCCTCCGTGCTTTCCACTGTTGCAGAGGTCTCTGTTACCGCCGCTGTAGTTTCCACTACGCTATGCTTCTTTGCGGAGAAGAAAAGCACCTTTACCAGAATAATCACAATAATAGCAATTGCCACCGGAAGGGCAATTCGTAAAATGCTGTACAAATCCCACTCTGTTCCCGGATTTCTATTTGCCGTACTTCTCTGTCTTCTGCCTGCTGTTCCTGTAGTTCTTCCGCTTCTTCTCTTCACAGAACTGCTTGAGCCTACGCTCTTTTGTAAACGTCTTGCTCTATCTGTTCCCGCTCCGGTTCTTCCCTTTCCGGCGGTACTTCTCCGAACGGGAATTCCTGCTCCCAGTTCTTCTTCCCGCTCTTCCCTTTCGATTTCCCGAATTCTGGAGGAATATCCTTCGGTGGTAAGTCTGGGCGCCTCCGCTCCGTAATTCTCCGCATCAATACGGGAAGCCAGTCCTGCCTGTCTTGCTGTTTCTCTTCTTAAGCTGGAACTGGAAATCATATTCTCCTCTCCCAGCTCATCTCTATAGGCTGCGGAAGAAGATGTAGCGGCAAGAGAATCCTCTCCCTGTATTCCTTCATTTCTTCCCGGTCCCTCTTCCACATACTCCGATAAGGCATCTCTTAACATGGAGAAGGAGTCATTGGCATCCTGGGCAGTGGATTCATTACCAAGCTCTGCCAGTTCTCCAAAGGCCCGAATTCCGTGATAGGTATCTCTGGACTTGGCAGAAATAATGCCGCCTTCAAAAAGCTGATTAATATCGCTCTCTAAATTACTGGAGACCATCAAAGCCTGATCGATCTGCATTCGTACCAGACTGGCCAAAATCTCCTTGTCCATAATTACCGCTTCTTTATATTGTCCGTTCAAGAGGTAGTTCTGCACATCCCCTAATTGTACGCGAATCTTTCCCCAAACACTGTTTTCACGCTCCGCCATATTTCCCTCCTTGCCTCCTGCAATTTTCCTCTGTAGTATACCTAGAAAGACAGCTTTCTTCAAGGAAGAATATCATTTTTCACAAAGAATTCGCGGTTTTTGATACTCCTTTCCTTAAATCGTAAGATTTGCCCTAAAAGCGGCGGAGACAGGCTCTATTTTCAGGGAAAGCAAGCGAAAAGCTTTGGAGAAACGTAAAAAGAGGATAAGCTGTTTACCTTATCCTCCCTCTACTCTATTTTTCGTTTTTTCTCATTAAAAGTCTTTTTATATAATATCCCATCTGCCCTCGGACTTACCGGCAAAAGGTCCAGGAGTCAGTCTGGAATAAATCCGTTCCATTCCCGTATCATCCATCACAGCAACGCAAAAGATATTGACATCCTTCCCCTCATAAATTTTTCCATCTGTCAAACCCTCTGAAAAACTATTTCCCACATACTGCAACTTCATTTCGTCCTCCTTAGGAATGTGGCATGAAAAACATCCCTGTCTCTCTGCACCGCCGGAAGCTCCTTCCTGCGATTCCTGTTCTACTCTATTTTATTAATTTACAATATGTATATCGCAATATTTTCACAAAAAATAAGTTTTTACAGGGCGCTGTTTTGTTTTTTTCTAAGTACATTTTTGTGAAGAGAAGGACTGAGGATTTAGGGGGCGCTCTGAAGCCGTATAGGTCTGTATCAGGGCGCGCTCCCGCTAACTTCGCCTTCGAAGAGAAGGGACTGAAAAATTCAAAGGAGCCGCTCTGAAGCCATATAGGTCTGTATCAGGGCACGCTCCCGCTAACTTCGCCTTGACTGAGCAGTGGTTTCTGTTAACCACTGCTCACTTTGCTTCGCAAAG
>CAUUUY010000325.1:0-2552 GCA_963548305.1 uncultured Oribacterium sp. | reverse complement strand
CAGGACAGCCTTCACGGAAGACTGGCGGAGGAAAGGGTCTGTATCGGAGAGGGTTCTTCCCGGAATTCCTATTTAAATATGGACACCCTGATTACCGTGGCCAAGAATACCGGCTGTGATGCTATTCATTCCGGCTATGGTTTTCTGTCGGAAAATGCTCAGTTTGCCGAAAAATGTAGGGAAAACGACATTTGCTTTATCGGACCGAGTCCGGAAGTGATAGACGGCATGGGGAATAAATCCCAGGCCAGAGCCAAGATGCGGGAAGCGGGCGTGCCGGTGGTACCCGGTTCCTTAAAAGTTCTTTATGATGTGAAAGAGGCCTTAGAGGAAGCCAAAGCCATGGGCTTTCCGGTGATGATTAAGGCCAGCTCCGGCGGCGGCGGAAAGGGGATGCGGGAATGCTATTCCGAGGGAGATTTTGAAAATGAATTCCTTACCGCCCAAAGAGAATCCGCCAATGCCTTTTCCGATGATGCCATGTATCTGGAAAAGCTGATTTTGGAGCCTCGCCATGTGGAAGTGCAGATTATGGGAGACAGCTTCGGAAATGTGATTGCTCTTGGGGAAAGAGATTGCTCCATCCAGAGAAATCACCAAAAGCTGGTGGAGGAATCCCCCTCTCCCATTGTGACAGCGGAAAGCCGAAAAGCCATGATGGAGGCTGCGGTGAATGCGGCCAAGGCGGTGTCTTACGTAGGAGCCGGTACCATAGAATTTATCGTGGATCAGGAAGGCAAATTCTATTTTATGGAGATGAATACTCGTATTCAGGTGGAACACGGGGTAACGGAGCTGGTAACGGATACGGATCTTGTGATAGAGCAGATTAGGGTCTGCGCCGGGGAGCCTCTTAGCTTGACGCAGGAAGAGGTACTCCTTAGAGGACATGCCATAGAGTGCAGAATCAATGCGGAAATTCCGGAGAAGAATTTTATGCCTAGTCCCGGAACCATTACGGCTCTGCATTTACCCGGGGGAAACGGGGTAAGAGTGGATACGGCCATTTATACCGGTTATAAGATTCCCATGGAATATGATTCCATGATTGCCAAGGTTCTGGTTCACGGAAGAGACAGGCAGGAGGCTATCCGGAAAATGAAGGGGGCCCTGGAAGAGATGCTGGTGCTGGGTGTGGAAACCAACCTGGACTTCCAGTATAAAATCATGCAGTCTGAGGCATTTGTGGAAGGAAAGGTAGATACGGGCTTTATTGAGCGCTTTACCTTAGGAGGAAAATAAGCATGAAGGTTGATTTAAATGCAGATGTGGGAGAGAGCTTCGGCCGTTATACCCTGGGAATGGATGAAAGCTTAATTCCTCTTCTCAGCTCTGCCAATATTGCCTGTGGCTACCATGCAGGAGATCCTTTGGTGATGGAGAAGACTGTGGAATTTTGTAAAAATGCAGGAGTTGCCCTGGGGGTGCATCCGGGCTTTCCTGACTTACAGGGCTTTGGCAGAAGAAATATGGACTGCACACCTAAGGAATTAAAGACCATGCTTCTCTACCAAATGGGAGCCTTGGAAGCCTTTTTGCATAAAGATGGCTTAAAGCTTCAGCATGTAAAGCCTCATGGCGCCCTTTATAACATGGCCGCAAAGGAGGAAGAACTGGCCAAGGCTATTTGCGATGCGGTAAAGGAATACGATTCTTCCTTGGTAATCCTGGCTCAGGCCTCCGGTAAGCTCTACCTATTGGCGGAAAAGATGGGCCTTCCCGTAAAAGCGGAGGTCTTTATGGATAGAGCTTATGAGGAAGACGGATCCTTGGTGAATCGAAGAAAGCCGGGAGCCATGATTACCGACGAAGAGGAAGCCATTGAACGGGTGCTTTCCATGGTACTGGAGAAGAAGGTCAGAGCCATCACAGGAAAAGAAATTCCTATACGGGCGGATTCCATCTGTGTCCACGGAGACGGAGAGAAAGCCCTGCTTTTTGTAGAAAAGCTAAGGAAGACTCTTGAAAGAGAGGGAGTGACAATAGAAGCGTTTGGTAAACATTTTTAGGGAAAATTTTTTATAAAAAAGGAAAATATCTTTATAAAACTTGAAAGGAATGTGGGAGTCAAATTAATTTATAGCCTTCATGCAGTATAGGTCCGGAATAGGGGCAATCTGAGCCCGTCAGTACTTAGTGAAAGCGAGCAGAGCGAAGCTTGAACTTAGTACTGTTACGAGGTGAAGTTAGCGAGAGCGTGCCCCGAGCCCGGACCTATACTGCATGAAGGCTGTTTTTTGATATTTACATTATTTTCTTCAGCTTTTATGAAATTTTTCTGTATTTCTTGACAGAGAAAATAATAATAGTAAAATATGAAAATGGTTTCCGTTTTCGTGCTTTTTGTATTCAATCTTCTCGGTCTTCCTATTTTTATAAGATTGAAGACAAAAAATCCTGATAGGAAATATCTTCTATGGTCAGGCATAGAGGGAAGGAAACAAGGATGAGCGTTATTTTGTAGGGGAGCGGATATGGAAAAAGGGAAGTACAAAACCCAGCATAGAGAGGAATTGCAGAAGTATCTATCCACTTTAGAGGGAGAGCATTTC
>CAUUUY010000324.1:0-2556 GCA_963548305.1 uncultured Oribacterium sp. | reverse complement strand
ACTAAGGAAAGTTCTGTAGCGGCAACCACTGCTAAGGCAGAGGAGTCCTCCGCTGAAACGGAAAAGGCTACAGAGAAAGCCAACGAAAGCAAGGCTGAAGGAAAGCTGGCTATCGTGGCAACTTCCGAAGATTATAAGAAGTTATTTGATGAGTTTACCAAGGACACAGGAATTGAGACAGAAATGCTTTCCATGTCCTCCGGAGAAGTTCTCAGCAAGTTAAAGGCAGAGGGTGGCACACCTACCGCTGACCTTTGGTTTGGCGGCGGAATTGACGCATTCATGAGCGCTAAGGACAGCGACTTACTGGAGAAGATTGACTTGGACGCTGCAAATGATTTTGCTTCCGGCTATGTTGATCCTGATCATTATTGGTATACCAAGGGTGTTACTGTTGTAGGCTTTATCGTAAATGATGAGATGCTTAAGACAAAGAATGCGGAAGCACCTAAGAGCTGGGATGATTTATTAAATGCCGCATACAAGGATGAGATTCTGATGTCCAACCCTGCAGTATCCGGAACCAACTACGGTGTTGTAAATGCTCTTTTACAGAAGAAGGGTGAAGAAGAGGGATGGAAGTACTTTACCGCATTAAATGAGAATGTAAAGTACTACTCCAAGCGTGGAGGAGACCCAAGAGAAAAGACCGCTCAGGGAGAGGTTGCCATCGGAATCACTCCAATGGATAAGAAGACCGAGAAGCTAGCTACAGAGCAGGGATGTTCTTTAGTTTATCCTGAGGATGGAATTCCTTATGTTCCGGAGGGAGTTGCCGTATTTAAGGGCGCTGCCAATGCAGAGGCTGCCAAGGAGTTCTTAAACTGGTTATACAATAGTGAGGACCACTTAAAGGAATTGGCTGAAATCGACGGAAAGAACACCATTAAGGTTGTTTTACCAAAGCTGTCCAATGTTGACTTATCTTTCGACACCGGTCTGTTAATGAAGGAAGACTTATCCTTATTTGGTTCTCAGAGAGACAGTATCCTCAGCAAGTGGGAGACTTTAGCAGGTTCTAAGAACGAGGCTTAAGATGAGGCCGTTCTTTTCCTTAAAACGAATAGAGGAAAATGCAGGAAAGAGAGTGGAGCATTCCACTCTTTTTTCCGCTGTATTGTTTTCCCTCTTTATTATGCTTTTGATTCTCCCCATTCTTCTTTTTATCGTTTATCCGATTTTTTTGCTTTTTTGGAAAGCCTTTCAGGTGGAAAATCCGGGGCAATATTTTCAGGAGATAGCCCTGCGATATAAAACTGCATTTTTCCATAGTATAGAAAGCTCCTTTTACTCGGCGGTGATTTCCACCGTACTGGCTTTTTTTCTTTCCTATGGTATTCGCTCTACAGGCAAATGGCAGAAGAGGATTGCGTTAGTCCTTTTGTCCATGAGTATGGTTTCCCCACCCTTTATCTCTTCCCTGTCCTTTATTACTTTGTATGGCAGAAGAGGCTTGATTACCTATCGTTTATTGGGGCTGTCCTTTGATCCCTATCATAAGTGGGGAGTGATTCTTATGCAAAGCATTCATTTTGCCTGTATGAATACCCTGTTTTTTACCAATGCACTGGAGGATTTTGACGGAAAGCTCTATGACAGCGGAAGGGATTTGGGGGCAAATGCCTTCTTCGTGCTAAAAGATATTTTGCTTCCTTTGCTCTCTCCGGCTATTTTGGCTTCCTTCTTTTTAAGCTTTCTGAGAGCTTTATCCGATTTCGGAACTCCGATTATTATCGGGGGAAGATACAGTACGCTGGCAACGGAGATTTATCTGCAAATTATCGGATTTTCCGATTTTTCCAAGGCTGCGGCCATGAATATTCTTCTTTTACTTCCTGCTTTTTTCAGTTTCCTTCTCTATCGGATGTCCATGAAAAAAGCGGATGATCGAAATAAGGAGCAGAAGGGAAAAACAGGCTTAAGACTGGACAGTAAACATTGGATGAATCTTCCGATTCAGTTCCTTTTGTTTTTCTTTTTACTTTTCCAGCTGTTGCAATATGCCTCCATTTTCCTCTATGGCTTTCTGCGATTTAACAAAAAGCAAATCTTTTTCACCTGGGAAAATATGGGCAGTCTTTTTCAGTATAATTTATCCACCATGGGATTAAGCTTGCTTTTGGCTTTTGTCGCCTCAGTAGTAGGCAGTTTTTTCGCCTTTCTTCTGGCTTATCTTATGGAAAGAAAAATGAAAAGAGGCAAGAAGCTCTTGGATTTTGCCCTTTCTTTACCCTATTTGCTTCCGGGAACCTGCTTCGGTCTTGCCTATATCCTGGCTTTTAATAAGGCTCCCTTGAAGCTTACCGGAACGGTATGGATTATGCTGTTCTCCTTGCTTTTCCGGCAAATGCCCTTAGGCAGTAGGTTAGCCAGTACAGCTTTAAGTCAGAGTACAAAGAATCTGGAGCTTGCAGCCAGAGATTTGGGGGCAAAGCCTTCCTTGGTATTTTTTCAAATCATCTTGCCGGGAATTTTACCCAGCTTTTTCTCCTCTGTGTATTTACAGTTTAGCCAGGGCTTAACCACTGCGGGAGCCATCATTTTCCTAATCAGTGC
>CAUUUY010000323.1:0-2566 GCA_963548305.1 uncultured Oribacterium sp. | reverse complement strand
TTCCGGTGTATCGTCCCAAGGAGGCTTTTTTACGAAGACTCTTAGACAGCATTTTATCCCAGACCTACCCCCATTTTGAAATTTGCCTTGCGGATGCTTCCGAGCTTTCCGAGGATTCCTTGGAAAATGGAGAAAAGTCCCCCATTGCGGTTTTAAAGGAGTATCAGGAAAAGGGCAGCAGAGTGCGTTTTACCGCCCTTCCCAAGAACCTGGGCATTTCCGGAAATACCAATGCCGCCATTGCCATGGCCAAGGGGGATTTCATCATTTTCTCCGACCATGATGATGAGCTTACCGAAGATGCTTTATATACCATTGCGAAAAGCATTAAGGAGCACCCTAAGGCGGAGCTTCTCTACAGTGATGAGGACAAGATTGACTTTGCCTCCGCTTACTACTTTGAGCCCCACTTTAAGCCGGATTACAGCCCGGAGCTTCTCCGAAGTGTAAATTATTTCTGCCATCTTCTGATTGCGAAACGCTCCTTACTGGAGGCTGTAGCGAAAGAGGGAGAAGAGGGAGAGAAGATTTATGAGCAGAAGGAATATGACGGTGCTCAGGACTATGACCTGATTTTGCGACTTTGTGAGGAAGCGGAAAGAAGGGAAAAGGCGTCAGGCCTCAGTGAAGAGGAGAAAAAGGCGCAGGAAGCGGCGCTCTTTACTTCTTCTACGATTATCCATATCAGGAAGGTGCTCTATCATTGGCGTTCTCATCAGCTTTCCACAGCCCAGAATCCGGAGGCAAAGCTCTATGCCTTTACTGCCGGAGAGCGGGCGGTTTTCGACCATGCGAAGCGTTTGGGACTTCCCATTGAAAAGGTGGAGCGGGGCATTACCTACGGCTATTATCATTGCCACTATGCCTTGGAGAAAAAGGATGGGGAGCTTCCTCTTATTTCCGTGATTATCCCCAGTAAGGACCATAGTGAGGATTTGGATCTGGCCATTCGTTCTCTCTTTGCCGGAAGCTATCCTTACCTGGAAGTGATTGTGGTGGAGAACAATTCCGTAGAGGAAAAGACATTTGCCTACTATGAAAAAATACAGGAGGAATTCCCGGCAAGATACGGAGAATTCCATACCAAGGCGGTACGGGTGGTGCGCTGGGAGAGAGAGTTTAACTACTCCGCCATCAATAACTACGGGGTAAGCTTTGCTCACGGGGAGTACTTACTCTTTATGAACAACGACATTGAGTGCTTAAAGGCGGATTCTGTGGAGGAAATGCTTCAGTTTGTGCAGCAGGAGGAAGTGGGCATCTGCGGCGCAAGGCTTTTATACCCGGATAAAATGATTCAGCACGCCGGTGTGGTGATGGGCTTTGGCGGCATTGCCGGAGCCACCTTTATCGGTACCCATGAAACGGAAAACAGCTATATGCATAGGGCGGCCTGCATTCAAAACTATTCTGCTGTGACTGCCGCCGTTTTAATGACTAAGAAATCCCTCTTTGACAAGGTGGGCGGTTTCCGGGAAGAGCTTGCGGTGGCCTTTAATGATGTGGATTTTTGCTTGAAAATTCGTGCCCTTGGAAAGCGGGTGGTTTACACCCCTTATGCCCTTTTTACCCACTATGAGTCCAAGTCCAGAGGACTGGAAGATAATCCGGAGAAGGTAAAGCGTTTCAACGGAGAAATTGTTTGTCTGGCAAAGCATTGGCCGGAGATTTTGAGAAAGGGAGATCCCTACTATAACCCGGCACTGACGCTTCGGAAGTCAAACTTTACGCTAAGAGACCTTTCCGTCGAGAAGGTGGGAGAGCCATTTCCTTTGGAGATTTTGAAGGATATTGTGTAAATGAGGTTACGATGCTTCAGGCCATCCCCTCTTTCAAAAAGACGCTCTCGCTCGATTCCGACGTAGCGGATACTAAGCAGAAAACTTCGCTGTGCTTGTTTTCTGCCAGTACCGACGTCTCCATACGCTTTTTATCAGAGAGGATGGCCTGAAGCATCTGTATACCGGCATTTTCACGATACCAAAGCACGAACCGATTAAGAAGGTATATGTAGAAATGGTGCGGCAGATTGTAGAAAGTGAGGCGAAAAATGATGAAGACGCTGAATGATTATTTGGCAATGTCTTATCGTATGGAAATTGTAGAAGATAAGGATGAAGGCGGATTCGTAGTTTCCTTTCCGGATTTACCCGGTTGTATTAGCTGTGGTGAGACAGTAGAAAGTGCAGTAGCGAATGCAATGGATGCAAAAAAAGAATGGCTCGCAGCAGCATTGGAAGAAGTAAGATAAACCATAGATGAAAAGCTCATTTTCGCTTCCAAAGAAAATTGTCCTTCCTTCCTAATAATTTTTTAAGTCATTCTCAAGAAATTGGGAATGACTTTTATTTTTTCTTAGATATAATGAGAGAAATAAATATACTCTAGCTGCACAAAAAAACAAGTAACGAATGATCTTCAATCTTTTTTGAGAAAGGACGGTATTTATGGACGAAGACAGGATTTTACACAAAAATTTGACTTTGATTTTTTGTTATGTTCTGGCAGTTCCGGTGGCATTTTCTTGGACTATTGCTACGCTTACAGGGAAAAATCTTCTTCCTCT
>CAUUUY010000322.1:0-2567 GCA_963548305.1 uncultured Oribacterium sp. | reverse complement strand
TTTCCTGTATTTTGAAAAAATCTAATCATACAAAACCTCCTGTTCACATTTCCTCTTAGTATAAGGCGGGTGCACAGGGGAAAACAAGTGCTTTTCTCTTACAATTCCGGAACAGCCGACTTGCCGCAGACCTTAAGACATTCTGCAATCCCGTAGCTCTATTACAGCAATTTGATTTCTTAAGTCCTCTTTATCCACTTTCCATTGGTAAAGTCGGGAATGGCTACCGGCTGTCCCCCAAGAGCAATAGACTCCTCCGCCAGGGCGGTAATGCTCATCCAGCTGGCCATATCATACACATCTATGGGCATGGGCCGGCCTTCCTGAAGACAACGGATAAAGTCGGAGAAAATCAGGTAATCCATGCCCCCATGTCCCTTCTTCACCCCCGCCTTCAAATAGTCTTTCCACAGGGGATGCTCATATTTTTCCCGGAAACGCTCCACATTTCCCCACTGCTTCTTCCACTCAAAATGATCCTTTGCTCCCTCATCTCCATCCAGGAAGATAGAGGCATTGTCCTCCATATACATCCCCTTCGTGCCCTGTACGGTGAAGCCACGGGAATAGGCTCTGGGCAGGGTGGTATCCAGGGTCAGTAAAATGCTTTCCCCATTACTGCATTTGATAATGGTATTTACCACATCCCCCTGCTGAAATGTCGTATTTTGCAACGCCTTGTCCTCCGGCTTTTTTTCCTTGATATACTCTCTAAGACCTGCCGCCTTGGAAGCCATGGAGCAAAGACTTAGCATACGGTTTCCCCGGTTGATATGAAGCACCCTGGCAATCGGTCCAAGCTCATGGGTGGGGTAATTTTCCGTATTGCGATGAATATAATTTTCCAAACGGTAATGGCGGTTTTCCTTTCCAAAGGAGATTTCCTCCCGCAAATCATGCTTATAGCCCCCTTCGCAGTGCACAATCTCTCCCAGAACTCCCTCCTCCGCCATGCGGTAAACCATCATTTCATCCCTGCCATAGACGCAGTTTTCCATAAACATAATGGGAGTCTTCGTTTCCTCGTAGCAATCCACCAGCTTCCAACACTCCGACAGGGTATAGGCTCCCCCCACCTCGGAGGCCACCGCCTTTCCTGCCCGCATGGCCGCCATGGCTATTTCGCTATGGGTATCCCAGGATGCACAAATCAAGACTGCATCCAGCTCTTTGATCAAAAGCATCTCTCTATAGTCGGAGAAGGTCTTAGGTCTTTCCCTTCCCATCTCCACTAAAGCATCCGCCACTTCCTCCTGCCGATCCTCATAAACATCGCAGAGTGCAACAAATTCCACATCCGGATGCTCACAATACACATTTTTTACTAAGTCCGCCCCTCTTTGCCCAAGACCGACAACCCCAAGCTTCACTATCTTTCCCATAACGCATCCTTTCCCGCAGTAATTAGCGCCCTTAATCCTAATTCTAACCACTATTCTATCACGATTCCATTTCAGAAAGCTTTCCCCTATGGATAAAAGATTTTCACTATCGCATACAGTAGTTCATCCCTCATTTGCATTCCTAGCTATGCTGGAACTATTTTGATAGTTTTACCTGTGTCAGCGAAGGGTTTTCTTTAAGAAGAGGCAAAATATGTTCCCGATCCGTCATCATACTTATCTGCGCTTTATTAAAAGCATAATTAATGTAATTTATCAAATCATATTTCGAAAATCTCGGAAACCGCATAAAGACGGTATACTTTGGACTTTGTTAATTATTCCTGCTAAAAAAGTGCAGTAGTAGGCACACAAACACCATAACTACTGCACTTTCATTATAAATCACTTTTTCAGTAATATAGGACTGAAAAGGGAGTCTGGGCTCAACCCTTCTTATATCTGCACTCATTAAAAGCCAACAAAAAAGAACTGTGAAGAATTATCTTAGACAGGTTTTCGGTAATATAGGTCTGAAAGGGGGAGTCCGGGCTCAACCCTGCTTATGTCTGCACTTATTAATAGCCAACAAAAAAAGAGCTGCGAAGAATTATCTTAGACAGGTTTTCAGTAATATAGGTCTGAAAGGAGGAGTCCGGGCTCAACCCTACTTATGCCTTACTCACTAATAGCCAACAAAAAAGAGCTGCGAAGAACTAACTTAGACAGGTTTTCGGTAATATAGGTCTGAAAGGAGGAGTCCGGGCTCAACCCTGCTTATGTCTGCACTTATTAACAGCCAACAAAAAAGGAGCTGTGAAGAATTATCTTAGACAGGTTTTCGGCAATATAGGTCTGAAAGGAGGAGCCTGGGCTCAATCCTGCTTATGTCTGCACTTATTAATATCCAACAAAAAAGAGCTGTGAAGAATTATCTTAGACAGGTTTTCAGTAATATAGGTCTGAAAGGGGGTAGTCTGAGCCCGTCAGTACTTACTGAAAGCGAGCTAAAGCGAAGCTCGAAGTTAGTACTGCTACGAGGCGAAGCTAGCGAGAGCGTGCCCTATTTTCAGACCTATATTACATAGAAAACCGTCTTACTTCTTCACAACTCCTCTTGTAGGCAAAGTCAGCGGGAGCGTGCCCCATTTTCAGACCTATATTGCATAGAAAACCTTATTGATG
>CAUUUY010000321.1:0-2582 GCA_963548305.1 uncultured Oribacterium sp. | reverse complement strand
GCTTCATGAAAACAGTACGGCTGTCCTCATTCATAATCAGGTCTACATAACGCTGACGATAACGGGTGTCGGTATCGGTCAGTCCATGGAACTTCTCCGGAAGGGGATAGAGGGACTTGGAAAGCAGGGTAATCTTCTCTCCGTGAACGGAAATCTCTCCCATCTGGGTTTCGAAAACATAACCTCTAACTTCCACGATGTCGCCAAGGTCCAGCTTCTTAAACTTCTTATATTCTTCTTCCCCAAGACTTTCCCGGCTTACATAAACCTGGATTCTGCCGTCTCTATCCTGCAAATGCATAAAGCTGGCCTTACCCATGACACGCTTGGATAAAATACGTCCTGCAATCACAACCTGCTGATTCTCTAAGCTCTTGAAATTCTCTTTGATCTCAGTAGAATGATGGGTCTGTTCAGCTTTGGTAATTTCAAACGGATCTTCCTTAGCTGCCTGATACTCTGCCAACTTATCATATCTGGCCTTCAAAATGTGGTTCATGTCCACCGGTGCATTTCCCTTTTGCTTTTCCTGCTCTCCCATCCTTCTATCCTTTCTTTACACTGTTCTGTTGCTACTTATTATACTTTCACTAAATTATCCCTTTATAGAAGCATACCTTCTTTGAGACAATTATTTTGAATTGTTCTACTCCGAACGGCTCTTTACTGAACTATTCTTCGTTGGATTTTTCTACAGAAAGTACTTTATATTCCAAAACTCCAGCCTGGGTCTCTACGGTAACCTCATCTCCAACCCTGTGACGCAATAAAGCCATACCTACCGGAGATTCGTTGGAAATCTTTCCCTGTAAAGAGTTTGCCTCTGTGGAACCTACAATCATGTATTCCACTTCTTCGTCAAATTCCTTGTCGAACAGCTTTACCTTACATCCGATATTAATGGTGCCTTCTTCCGCATCATCTACTACTTCCGCATTTTTCAACAAGGACTCGATGGCAACGATTCTTTCTTCGATTTCTCTCTGCTCATCCTTTGCTGCATCATACTCAGCATTCTCAGACAAATCTCCCTGTTCCCGGGCTTCCTTAATCTTTTCTGCAATCTCTTGTCTCTTATTCACCTTTAAATTATGAAGTTCACTCTCCAACTTATTTAATCCTGCCCTGGTAAGGAGGTTTTTCTTTTCTTCAGCCACCTGCTATCCTGCCCTTTCTCTAAAACTGCAATGACGGCTTCTGGAAGACCCAGAAGCCGTTTCATCCAATGATTCGATGTAGTATTCTAGCAACGGAAGCTTAAGAAGTCAATGTTTTTCCTTGTTTCTTGCGGGATTTTCCGGCTTTTTTTATTCCTTCTTTCATCCTTTTTTCTTCCATCGCCAATTTAAAAAAATCTTTTTTTATTTTTGAAATCAGTAAACTATATCCACTCAAAAGGAAGAGCAAAAAAGCATAGCTTCAGCCCTTCCTTTTGTCATGCACAACGATAATCCTACAAAAGACATGAAATATTTCGTTGCCTATTTTTATTTACTTTTGTCTATTTTCTATCTTTCTTATACGTTATGTTTCTATACAGAAAAAATAATTATAACAATCTTTTAAATAGCTCCTGAATATCCTCCAGCTTAGGATCTCTTGGGTTTCCGGGTCTACACGCATCATCCATAGCAGACTGAGACAGGAAATCTACATCCTCAGGCTTCACAATGTTCTTTAAATCCTTAGGAATACCTACATCCTCTGCCAGCTTCTTTACTGCATCAATCGCAGCCTTTTGGTACTCTTCCTTACTCATCTTCTCTGTATCGGCAACGCCCATAGCCTTTGCCACGTTTCTTAACTTCTCTCCTACCGCATCCTTATTGTATTCCATAACAGTGGGGAGAATAATAGCATTTGCCACACCGTGAGGAGTATCATACAGTGCACCTAAGCCGTGCGCCATGGAGTGAACTATACCCAATCCGCAGTTAGAGAATCCCATTCCGGTGAGGTACTGCCCTAAAGCCATTCCCTCTCTGCCCTCAGGAGTATTTTCCACTGCCCCCCTAAGGGACTGTGCAATCAGCTCAATAGCCTTTAAGTTAAACATATCGGTAATGGTATTGGCCCCCTTGGTGGTATAGCCTTCAATGGCATGGGTCAGCGCATCCATTCCGGTGGATGCGGTAAGTCCCTTTGGCATGCTGGACATCATATCCGGATCCACGAAAGCCACTACAGGAATATCATGAGGATCTACGCAGACAAATTTTCTCTTCTTTTCTACATCGGTAATAACATAGTTAATGGTTACCTCTGCTGCGGTTCCTGCAGTTGTAGGAATAGCAAAAATAGGTACTGCAGGCTTTGTTGTTGCAGACAGTCCCTCTAAGCTTCTTACATCCTCAAAGGCAGGGTTTGCAATGATAATGCCGACAGCCTTGGAGGTATCCATGGAAGAACCTCCTCCGATAGCAATGATATAGTCTGCACCGGAATTTTTAAATGCAGCTACGCCGCCCTGTACATTTTCAATGGTAGGATTTGCCTTGATCTCGGAATAAATCTCATAGGGAAGCGCTTCCTTATCCAGTAAATCTGTCACTTTTTTGGTCACATTAAACTTAATCAAGTCC
>CAUUUY010000320.1:0-2594 GCA_963548305.1 uncultured Oribacterium sp. | reverse complement strand
TTCCTACTATCGTATACAACGTTAACCACGAGACCATTAAGGCTGAGGACAACATCATTTCCGCTGCATCCTGCACCACCAACTGTCTTGCACCGATGGCTAAGGCTTTAAATGATTTCGCTCCAATTCAGTCCGGTATCATGGCAACTATCCATGCTTATACCGGAGACCAGATGATCCTTGACGGACCACAGAGAAAGGGAGATTTAAGAAGAGCTCGCGCAGGAGCTATCAACATCGTTCCAAACTCTACCGGTGCTGCTAAGGCTATCGGCTTGGTTATCCCTGAGTTAAACGGTAAGTTAATCGGTTCTGCACAGAGAGTTCCTGTTCCAACAGGTTCCACAACCCTTCTTTTCGCAGTAGTTAAGTCTTCTCAGGAAGTTACCAAGGAAGCTATCAATGCTGCTATGAAGAAGGCTTCCGATCCTGAGACCTTTGGCTACACAGAGGAAGAGCTGGTTTCCAGCGATATCATCGGAATGACCTATGGATCTCTTTTTGATGCTACACAGACCATGGTATCCAAGGTTGGCGATGACCTTTATGAGGTTCAGGTTGTATCTTGGTATGACAACGAGAACTCCTATACTTCTCAGATGGTTCGTACCATTAAGTACTTCGAGAAGTTTGTAAAGTAATTTTATAGGCATAGTTTTTTGCGGAAAGCCGCCGGAGAGGATCCGGTGGCTTTTTCCGAAGTAGAGAAGGAGAGAAGTATGGCAGAGTTAAATAAGAAAACCGTAGATGACATTTCCGTAAAAGGCAAGAGAGTTTTATGCCGTTGTGATTTTAACGTACCTTTAAAAGAGGGAAAGATTACCGATGAGAACCGTCTTGTGGCAGCGCTTCCTACCATTAAGAAGCTGATTGCAGATGGCGGAAAGGTAATTTTATGTTCTCACCTTGGAAAGCCAAAGGGAGAGCCTAAGCCTGAGCTTTCTTTAGCTCCTGTGGCAAAGCGTCTTTCCGAGCTTTTGGGACAGCCGGTTGTTTTTGCCAAGGATGATACGGTAGTAGGAGAAAATGCCAGAGCTGCTGTAGAAAAGATGAAGGACGGAGATGTAGTTCTTCTGGAGAATACCCGTTATCGTGCAGAGGAGACCAAGAACGGAGAGGCTTTCTCCAAGGAATTGGCTTCCTTGGCGGATGTTTTCGTTAATGATGCTTTCGGAACCGCGCACAGAGCCCACTGCTCCAATGTTGGTGTTACCCAGTTCATTTCCGGACCTGCTGTAGTAGGCTACTTAATGCAGAAGGAAATTCAGTTCCTGGGACAGGCTGTAGAAAATCCTGTTCGTCCCTTCGTTGCCATTCTTGGCGGTGCCAAGGTATCCGATAAGCTAAATGTAATCTCCAACCTTTTAGAGAAGTGCAATACTTTGATTATCGGTGGAGGTATGGCATTTACCTTCGTAAAAGCTATGGGATATGAAATCGGAAAGTCCTTAGTGGATGACGAGAAGCTTTCCTACTGTAAAGAAATGCTGGAGAAGGGTAAGAAATTAGGCTGTGAGATTCTGCTTCCGGTAGATGCAGTTTGTGCGGTATCCTTCCCGGATCCTATTGATGATGCCAACTTGGCAGTAAAGACTGTGGATATTTCCGAGATTCCTGCAGATATGCTTGGCTTGGATATCGGACCGAAGTCTGCAGAGCTTTTTGCCAATGCGGTGAAGTCTGCAAAGACTGTGGTATGGAATGGTCCTATGGGCGTATTTGAGAACCCTGTATTGGCTAAGGGAACCATTGCTGTAGCAAAGGCTTTGGCAGAGACAGAAGCAACCACCATTATCGGTGGTGGAGACAGTGCCGCAGCGGTAAATATCCTGGGCTTCGGAGACAAGATGACTCATATTTCCACCGGTGGCGGAGCTTCCTTAGAGTTCTTAGAGGGAAAAGAGCTTCCCGGCGTTGCAGCTGCAAACAATAAGTAATAATAGGCTATCAAGAATTTATAGGAAATAGGTGAGAAGATGAGAAAGAAAATTATTGCCGGAAACTGGAAGATGAATATGACCGTAACAGAGGCCAAGGCTTTGTGTGATAAATTACTTCCTTTGGCAAATACAGATGCGGTAGATGTGGTTTTCTGTGTACCGGCTATCGACATTGTGCCTGTAGTGGAGAAGCTTCAGGGCTCCAAGATTTCTGTAGGTGCGGAGAATCTTTACTTTGAAGAGTCCGGCGCTTATACCGGAGAAATCTCTGCCAATATGCTGGTGGATGCAGGGGTAAAGTACGTTATCATGGGACACTCCGAGCGTAGAGGATATTTCCATGAGACAGACGAAGATATCAACAAGAAGGCTAAGAAGGCTTTAGAAAAGGGTCTTACCCCTATCATTTGCTGTGGAGAAAGCTTAGAGCAGAGAGAGATGGGCATTTACTTTGAGTGGATTTCCATGCAGATTAAGGCGGCTTTCCAGGGAATTTCCGCTGAGGATGCTGGAAAGTGTGTTATCGCTTATGAGCCAATCTGGGCCATCGGAACCGGAAAGACAGCAAGTGCTGAGCAGGCGGAAGAGGTTTGTGCTTACATCCGTAAGGTGATTTGTGAAATCTATTCCGAGGCAGTGGGAGAGAAGATTCGT
>CAUUUY010000319.1:0-2598 GCA_963548305.1 uncultured Oribacterium sp. | reverse complement strand
CTCCTGATAGGCGGTAAGGAAGGTGGAAAATTGATGCTCCCTTCCCAGAAAACGAAGCTCCTCCTCTTGGGTGCTTTGTAAGCCAAAGGACAGACGGTTAATGCCGGAGCGCTGATACGCTTCCAAAGCCTCTTTACTTGCGGATTCCGGGTTGCACTCAATGCTGGCTTCCCAATCGGAATAGATGGGGTAGCAGTTTCGGATCACTTCCATGGTCTTTTCAATTTCTTCCGGATGTACGGCACTGGGGGTGCCTCCGCCGATAAAGAGGGAGAGGACCTCATACTGTCCCTTTTGAAAATCCCTGCTTCGCCACTCCAATTCCTCCCGGAGCTTTGCCATGTAGGCGATTTTTTGCTCCTCCCCGGAAGGAAAGGAGAGAAAATCGCAGTAGGCACATTTTCTTGCACAGAAGGGGATATGTAGATATAATGCAAGAGGTTTTTTCCCTCGTTTTTCAAATGATTCCAGCAGAGTACGGTACTTTTCCATGGAGGATTCCTTTCAATGTTTTCTCCACTTTAGCACAGAGCATTTTTTTCGGCAAGGAGGACAGTTTGGGATATAAAAAAGGAGAAAGAGAAGAGTTTCTGGAGGCTCAGAAGAAGATTCAGGAACAGCTGAAAGAAAAGAATTTTCTGCCCTTATATCTCCTCTATGGGGAGGAGGATTTTTTGCTGTCCTATTATAAGAAAGCCTTCTTCCAAGCCTTTTCGGAAAATGAAGGTATCAACTGCATGGTGGTGGAGGAGCTTCCCCCTACGGATGAACTGATTTCCGCGGTGGAAACCCTGCCCTTCTTCGCCCCATACCGCCTTATGGTTTTTCAGGGGAAAAGTAGCGGCAGAAAAAAACTTTCAGAAGATTTTATACAGTATTTGAAAAACAGCCCCAAAGAAACGGTGCTGCTCTTTATTGAAGAAAAAGTAGACAAACGAAGCAGTCTTTATAAGGTGGTGAAGGAGCGGGGACTCTGCCTTGCCTGCATGGAGCAGGACCAGGCCTTTCTCCAGCGTTTTGCTTTGCAGCAGTTGAAAAAGGAAGGAAAGAAGATTCGGGAAAATGTCCTTGGACTCCTCCTATCCAGAAGCGGCAGCAGTCTGTATCGTATTGTGAATGCCTGTAAGAACTGTGTGGACTATATCGGAGATGGGGAAGAAATTACCCAAGAGGCGGTGGAAGCGGTGGTGGAGAAGCTGCCGGAGGACAGAGTTTTTGACTTGATTGAAGCCCTAGGCCGGGGAGATCAGGAAAAGGTTTTTCAATATTACGGAGACCTTCTACGCTTGGAGGAAAAGCCGGCGAAAATTCAAAATTTGATCCGAAAAAATGTGGAAAAGCTTCTTGTGGTCAGAGAATCTTTGACAGAAGGACTTCGGGAGAGAGAGATGGAAACGCGGCTTTCCATGGATTCCTGGAGGGTACGAAAATATATTGCCCAGGCCAGAACCTATACCCAGTCCGGACTGCAAAGCCTTTTTCATAGCCTTCTTCGCTTGGAAGAGGAGAACAGGAAGGGAAGAATCTCTGACAGCCTTGCCCTGGAGCTTCTTCTAGCCAACCAGGCAGAGAATCTTTAGAGAAAATCACTAAAAAAGCATAAAAAACCGATTTTTTTGCGATTTTGTAAGATAAATGAAAGAAAAACAGAAGTCCTCTGTGCTAGAATGCAGAAAGCAAGGAGGATTTTTATGCTTAAACAAATCAAAAAAGGAATCGTTTTTTCCTTGAGTAGCCTGATGTTACTTTCTTCCTTTTCCATCGTGGGAAGGGCGGAAGAAGTGGGAGCGCCCCCTGTAGCCAAAGAAGATGTTATTGAATTTACAGATATCCCTGAAGGACTTGCCAATGAAATCAGTCAGGGAACAGCAGAAAGTGCAAACTATACAAAGGGTGCATCCCTTGGAAAGTTCCAGCTGGTAGGGTACAGCGGAGACGGAATGACCTATTCCGGAGCAAAAACCCAAGCGAAGCATACCATTGCGGCAGACTTAACGGTACTGCCATTGGGAACCAAGATTTTTATCGGTGATACCGTGTATACCGTGGAAGACATTGGTTCCGGTGTAAAGGGAAAGATGGTGGATATTTACTTTGATACCATGGCGGAAGCCAGAGCCCTTACCCAGAAGGGAAGAGTTTACGAAGAAGTATTCGTGGCGGTTCCCAAACAGTAAGATTTTGACTTTAATCTTGCCCTGTAGCCTAAAAATGTATAAAAAGACCGATAAACTGGCGCTAGCCGGATTTATCGGTCTTTTTTACGCTTTTTCCTCTAATGTTTGTGATTTCATAAAAAATTAGTCCTGATTTTTTTCAAGTGTTAAGGAATGATAATAATCGCAAACAATAGTTCCTGACAAGATAAGTATCAGGGGGAATGAAAATGCATTTAGCAACTTATAAAAAAATATAGGAAAAAGGATGTTTTCTTTTGGAAAAGTATTTACATCCGGAGCGAAGGCTTGGAAGATTAAAACAATAAGCAGAATGAAATATCTCCAAGTATGTCTTAGATACGAAGGATAGTTTTTGCTGTTCATTTTAAACCCTTTCAAATTTAACAATCACATTTACAATTATGGTAACAATAGCAGT
>CAUUUY010000318.1:0-2601 GCA_963548305.1 uncultured Oribacterium sp. | reverse complement strand
GGGAGGTAAAGCCCAGTTCGGTGGACAGCGTTTCGGAGAGATGGAGGTTTGGGCTCTGGAGGCCTACGGTGCAGCGTATACCTTGCAGGAGATTCTGACCATGAAGTCCGACGATGTGGCAGGACGTGTAAAGACCTACGAAGCCATCATCAAGGGACAAAATATTCCGGCGCCGGGAGTGCCCGAGTCCTTTAAGGTACTTTTAAAGGAAATGCAGGCTCTGTGTCTGGATATGAGAGTGTTGGATGAGAATCAGCAGGTAGTAGAGATCACGGAAGATCTTTACGATGCAAATCAGGATATGCACAGACTCTTGTCCGGCGGAGATTATCGTCAGGATAAGCAGGAAAACTTCGGAGCCTACGGCTATACCAAGCAGGAATTCCAGGATGGTGAGCTGGTGGATGCCGAGGAAAATGAAGAGAACGCAGAAGAGGATGACTCTATAGAAGAGCTGGATCAGGATGATTTTTATTCCTTAGCTTCCGACTTCGGTGATGATGGTGATAACGAGTAGAGGAGGAAAAATGGCAAACTTTCAAAGTGGAAATGAGCCGGTACAATTTGATTCCATAAAAATTGGTTTGGCTTCCCCGGAAAAAATTCTGGACTGGTCCTATGGAGAAGTAAAGAAGCCGGAAACCATTAACTATAGAACCCTGAAGCCGGAGAAGGACGGATTATTCTGCGAAAGAATTTTCGGACCGGTAAAGGACTGGGAATGTCACTGTGGAAAATATAAGAAGATTCGCTACAAGGGTGTGATTTGTGATCGTTGTGGTGTAGAGGTTACCAAGTCTTCTGTACGTAGAGAGCGGATGGGGCATATCGCCTTAGCTGCTCCCGTATCCCACATTTGGTACTTCAAGGGAATTCCTTCCCGTATGGGACTTATTTTGGATATCAGTCCCAGAATTCTGGAAAGAGTTCTGTATTTTGCCTCCTACGTAGTTCTGGATCCCATGGAAACAGGATTAAACTATAAGGATGTGCTTTCCGAGAAGGAATACAGAGATGCCGTAGAGCAGTACGGTTACGGTAACTTCAGAGTAGGAATGGGTGCGGAAGCGGTATATGAGCTGCTTTCCAACATTGATCTGGAGAAGGAGTATACGGACCTTCGTGGAGAGCTGGACAGCTCCTCCGGACAGAAGAGAGCCCGTATCGTAAAGCGTTTGGAAGTGGTGGAAGCTTTCCGTTCCTCCGGAAATAAGCCGGAGTGGATGATTCTATCTAACCTTCCCGTAATTCCTCCCGATTTACGTCCTATGGTACAGCTGGATGGCGGACGTTTTGCGACCTCCGACTTAAATGACCTGTATCGTAGAATTATCAATAGAAATAACCGTCTGGCAAGACTCTTGGAGCTTGGAGCACCGGAAATTATCGTGCGAAACGAGAAGAGAATGTTACAGGAGGCGGTGGATGCCCTTATCGACAACGGTAGAAGAGGACGTCCTGTAACCGGTCCCGGAAACCGTGCTTTAAAGTCCCTTTCCGATATGTTAAAGGGTAAGCAGGGACGTTTCCGTCAGAACCTTTTAGGAAAGCGTGTGGATTACTCCGGACGTTCCGTAATCGTAGTAGGACCGGAATTAAAGATTTATCAGTGCGGTGTGCCTAAGGAGATGGCTATCGAGCTCTTTAAGCCCTTCGTTATGAAGGAGCTGGTAAAGAGCAACAAGTCTCATAACATTAAGAATGCCAAGAAGATGGTGGAAAGACTGGATCCATTGGTTTGGGATATCTTGGAGGATGTTATTAAAGAGCACCCGGTTATGTTAAACCGTGCCCCTACCCTGCACCGTTTGGGAATTCAGGCCTTCGAGCCGATTCTGGTAGAGGGTAAGGCGATTAAGCTTCACCCGCTGGTATGTGCGGCCTTCAATGCGGACTTCGATGGAGACCAGATGGCGATCCACCTTCCTTTAACACAGGAAGCACAGGCAGAGTGCCGATTTATGTTGCTTTCTCCCAACAACCTCTTGAAGCCTTCTGACGGTGGTGTGGTTGCGGTACCTTCTCAGGATATGGTACTGGGTGTGTATTATTTAACCCAGGAAAGAGAAGGAGACAAGGGAGAGGGAATGCTCTTCAAGTCTATCAATGAAGCTATTTTGGCTTATGAGAACCACTATGTAACCCTTCATGCGAAGATTCGTTGCAAGGTGAAGAAGGAATTCTTACAGGAAGACGGCAGCAAGAAGGAAGAAGAAGGTATTATCGAGACCACTGTAGGAAGACTTCTCTTCAATGAGATTATTCCGCAGGATTTAGGATTTATTGACCGTTCTTTACCGGAGAATCGTTTCCTTCCGGAAATCAATTTCCTGGTAAAGAAGAAGAACCTAAAGCAGATTCTGGAAAAGGTAATGGATGTGCATGGGGCTATGCAGACCGCTTTAACCTTGGATGACATTAAGTCCATCGGTTATAAGTTCTCTACAAGAGCAGCTATGACCGTATCCATCCACGATATGACCGTTCCGGAGACTAAGGAAACGCTCCTGGAAGAGGCACAGAAGACTGTGGACAGGATTGCCAAGAACTTCCGTAGAGGTTTGATTACTGAAGAAGAGCGTTACAAGGAAGTTATCGAAA
>CAUUUY010000317.1:0-2616 GCA_963548305.1 uncultured Oribacterium sp. | reverse complement strand
CTTCTACGGATTCCGTTGCAGCAATCCGTCCATTTTTTAAAATCATCACTTTTGTAAAGAAATGATCAATCTGGTTAAAATCATGGGTAACAATCACGGAAGTATATTTTTCCTTCTCGAGAAGCTTCCAAAACCGGTCTACGGATTCCAGATCCATTCCGGTGGTTGGCTCATCCAGAAAAATCAGCTTCGGAGAATTTAAAATGCTGAGCAGTAAGGAAAGCCTTCTCTTTTGCCCTCCGGAAAGACCGCCCACATATTGCTTTTTAAAATCCTGCAAGGAAACTTTTTCCAAGGCTTTATCCTCATCTATTGCAATTCGATTCATCGCACTTTTTAGCTGTACTAAATCCGAAACTGTCAAATCATCGATCAAAATATCGCCCTGGGGCATCATGCCGATTTCTGTCTGATAATCCAGTGCCGTCTTCACAGTACCGGAATTTGCCTCCAGCTGACCGGCAATGATTTTCATCAGCGTACTCTTTCCCGCTCCATTATTCCCCAGCAAAGCGACCTTCTCACCTTCCTCTATGGAGAAGGAAACGCCTTTTAATACCTCTTTATTTTTAAAGGATTTCTTGATTTCATCTACACTAAACATCTCAGTGAACCTCCATTTCTTTTTTCTTTACGAGGCTCATTATAGAACGTGTTTCGGAAGAGAAAATAAGCTTGTCGTGAATGGTACTTATTTTGTCGCGAACGGTAATTTTCCGGAAAAAAATAGACTGAAAGAGGATCGTATAGCAGCAAAAAAAGTTTTTTGAAAAGAGTATCCCCTAAAAGAACGCACAAAAATAGACCTTGGGAAAAATCCCAAGGTCTATTTGCAAAACTGAATGGTTTGAGAAAAAAGATGATTGGCGCTGCGGGTACTGATGAGGGATTTCGGGTATTTTTCCAAAATCGTATGCACGTTATAAAGACCAAGTCCTCTGCCTTCTCCCTTAGAGGAATACCCCTTCTCGAAAATAGGAGAGAGCTCCAGTTTTTCCGCCTTTGTGCTGTTTTCCACCACCAAAATAAGCGTTCTCTCCTCACAAATAAAGGCGATGGCGATTTTCGGAACTTCGGCAGTAAGACATCCCTCTATGGCATTGTCACAGAGAATGGAAAGAATCTTGATAAAATCCAGTAACTCGATTTGAAAATCATAAATCTCTTCTTCTATTTCCACAGAAGTCTCTATCCCCTTACTCTGGGCCTCCAGGAGCTTCGCGGATAAGACACTTTTTACCGCATCATTTTCAATCCGAC
The DNA here is from genome assembly GCA_963548305.1 of uncultured Oribacterium sp. GTDB lineage: Bacteria > Bacillota > Clostridia > Lachnospirales > Lachnospiraceae > Oribacterium. Next base: position 1,356 of record CAUUUY010000317.1, on the reverse strand, counting down.
TTAATTTTGCAAGATCAAATTTACTGCTATAAAAGGGCTTTCCGCTATCTTTTAGAACCATATTATAAATGTTTTCAATGCTGTCAAAGTCTTTCCGCTCAATTCCCAGCTTCAGGCTGGTTAAGACATTCATATAGTCATGGCGAAAACTGCGAATTTCTCCGTATAACTCCTCCACATGATGGCTGTATTCGGAAAGCGCCTTTAGCTCACTATCCTTTTGCTCCAGTACTTCCGCTTCCAGCCTTTCCTTGGAAACGGCATTGATATATAAAAGTATCACGAAAAAGATAATGATATAAAAATTATTCAGCTGTCCCCGAAGGCTGTCCGCCCAAGAAACGCTTTCACGCAGCATCAAAAAGGCCGTAATCAAAACAGTGTAAATCATCATCGAGAGATTGATCGGCAGTAAAAAGCGGCGAAAAAAACCGCGCGCAAATCCTGCCTTCAGCTCCTGAAAATCGATTTTCAGGGATTTTATAAGGACAAGATAGAGGGGGAAAACCAGAAGTTCAATCAGAAGATCATATCCGCCGATACTCGCCTCATTGTATACGGAAATGCCGAAGAACGGAAAAACATAGAAGGCCAGCATCCTTCCCAGCAGGCTTTCTAAAACAATAGGATAAAGACCGTAAAAAAGCTTCAGTCCTCCGTCTTTCTCCCGATTTCGATAGAAGCTGTACAGCACGAAGCTCACAAAATACCCGAAGAAAGCAAGAGGCGGAAAAAAGAAAAACAGCAGCTCAAAAAGAACCGGAACAAGGAGAAAAGACCAGAGAGGCATATTTTCATCGCTAATCTGACGATAGAATAGCATCACGTTGACGATTTTCACATATTCAATTGTCAGATTGATCATAGATTCCATACATTCTCCTTTCTGAAAATCTTTTACTTTTTCATCTGCTTCATCCGTTCCAAAAGGCCTCTATACTTCATACGGGAAATCAGACAGCTCTCCTGATTCTCGAATATCGCCATTTTCTCCTCTTTATCAATCTTCACAATGTTCTCCGGATTGACCACAAAGGAGCGGTGGCATTGGTACAGTCTGGAATCCGCTTTTTCCAGGTCGGAAAGCCCTGCATAGAACTCGATTCTTTCCTCCTTGGTATGTAAAATCACCTTATGGACGGTAGGCGAAGACTCAAAATACAAAATTTTATGAAAAGGAACCTGCACTCTGGCCATGGCCGTTTCAAAACTGAAAGAATCCTCCGATACAGTAGCGCCAAGTCTTTCCAACGTGTACTCAATAGCCGACTCCACACGCTCGGAAAAATCTTCCTCATCCAAAGCTTTGTCAATAAAGTCCAGTGCCGAAACCTTATAGCGAAAGGTAATCGGCAT
>CAUUUY010000316.1:0-2629 GCA_963548305.1 uncultured Oribacterium sp. | reverse complement strand
AGGAGGATCTGATTATTGCAGTGGATGGAGGCTTCCGATACTGTGAAGAGGAGGGCATTACCCCCTCTTTGATTTTGGGAGATTTGGATTCTTTGACTGCAAGTCTTCCGGAAAATCTTCCTCCTGTAGCGTATAATATCTTTTCGGAAAATACAAAGGAAAGGGCGGAATTTCTTTCAGAGTCCTCTTTCCAGGGAATTCCCTTAAAGCAACTTCCCGTGGTGAAAAATGATACGGATCTTTTAGCGGCCATTAAGCTTTGCCTGGAAGAGGGAATCCGGGAAATCCATATCTTTGGGGCTTTAGAGGGAAGGCGCTTTGATCATAGCCTTGCCGCATTACAAAGTCTGGCCTTTCTTACGGAACAAAAGGCCAAAGGATATTTATATGGAAAAGAAGAGCTCATTACGGCACTTCAGGATGGAAGTCTGCATTTTCCGAAAGGAATGCAAGGGACTTGTTCTGTTTTTTCCTATTCCGAGGAGGCTAGGGGAGTAGAAGAAAAAGGACTTCTATATCAGATCGATAAAGGCTGTTTAAAGAATAGCTTTCCTATAGGGGTGAGTAATGCCTTTACAGGAGAAGAGGCGGAGATTTCTGTGGAAAAGGGGATACTCTTCATCAGTTATGGAATAGAAAATCTTACTTGCAAGCCTTAGTCCCCTTTGCTATAATTTTTTTACAGACTTGGCTGGGGCGTTCGAGTCCACACAATTTGAACCTACAAATATGACATACGGGATTCCGATATTTGCGATTAGGATAGCAAGCCTTCCGTCCTGCGGTTAAGGATCCTTGAGAAATCCGTGAGGTAACCCACCTGGCTTTATGCTAGGAGTCAAACGTGTGGTACGGCGCTTTGGTGAGTCTGATTTTTTGTATTCAGGCTAAGGTAGAGTACTTAGCTTTTATTGTTTATACTAAGCCTGGGGCTTAGTTTTATAGTATATTAAGCCGAAGTACCCGGCTTTTATATGTAGTAATAAGCGGGAGTGCAGGGAAAAGAGATAGATTCATAGAACGGTGAATACAGAATCGTTCTTCTTAGGAGAATGGAGCCATGAAAAGGGAAAATTGGACAGAACAAATCAAGTGGGGAATCACTGCCTTTTTGGTATTGGCAGCAACTTCCCTACTTTTTATTATAGTAAGCCATTTAGAGACTATAAACAAAAACTTTAATTTATTTATTCAGATTCTGATGCCCATTATTTATGGAGCGGTTTTAGCCTATTTAATGAGCCCGGTATATAACTTTGTGGTAAAGATATCGGAAGTTCTTTTAGTAAAGCTATTTCGCAAAAAAAGTAAAAAGCAGAGTACCGCAAGCAGTTTTCTTGCCACTATTTGCAGCTTATTGTTTCTGGCTCTTATTGGAGGAAGTCTGGTGTCTCTTTTGATTCCGGAGCTGACAAAGTCTATCTATAACTTATATATGACTTTACCGGATGCCATTAATCGCTCCTATGAAAGAATCCAAACCCTGCTGACCAATTATCCCGAAGCCAGAGAGTATGTAGAAGATTTGTATACGGAAATCAGCGCCTTTTTCAGTAGTAAACCGGAAAGTGCCCAGACGATTTTGGGACATTTACAAAATATTGCCGCTTTTTTCCGGGATGGTATTTGGAATACCTTTACGGTGGTTAAGAATATCTTAATCGGTTTGATTGTGATGGTTTACCTTTTAAACCTGAAAAAGACCTTGAAGCTACAATTCAGAAAGCTCCTTTTTGCTATCTTTTCCAAGGAAAAAGCGAAAGGAATTATTGAAGAATTGCAGTATGTCCATAAGATGTTTGGCGGTTTTATTTTGGGGAAAATTATTGACAGTGTGATTATTGGAATTCTAACCTTCTTTGTTTTAAGCATTATGAAGATGCCTTACACCCTGTTGGTTTCCGTAATCATTGGCGTGACCAATGTGGTGCCTTTCTTCGGTCCCTTTGTGGGGGCCATTCCCTGTATTATCTTGATTATGTTAAGCAGTCCGTTGCAGGCCCTGTACTTTGCTATTGCCATTTTGGCGATTCAGCAGCTGGACGGAAATGTAATCGGCCCGAAGATTTTGGGAGACTCCACCGGACTTTCCAGCTTCTGGGTGCTGTTCTCCATCATTCTATTCGGCGGACTTTTCGGCTTTGTGGGAATGATTATCGCCGTTCCGTTATGGGCTGTTATCCTAAACGGTATCCGTCGTTATGCCAATAAACGCTTGGAAAAGAAACAAATTCCGAATCAAGCGGAGCACTTTGAGGATTTAGGGAAAATTTAGACAGCTAAGAAGGAGACTTGGTATTTACACCTGGTTTATCTTTGTACAGTACTGTCACGGGGGCACGCTCCCGCTAACTTCGCCCTTGCGAAGGGAAGAGGCTGTAACTTTTGAAGAAGCACGCTCCGATGCAGTATAGTTAGGAAATCGGGCACGCTCCCGCTAACTTCGCCTTCGTAGCTGTACTAAGCTTCAAGCTTCACTTCGTTTGCTTTCAGCAAGTACAGACGGGCTCAGATTGCCCTCTTTCCTACCTATACTGCATCTGTCGCTTCAACTATTTAATTTCTGTCTACAGTCCTTCACTTCGCTGACTTTCTGTAAGTACCGGTGGGCTCGGATTGCCCCTTATTC
>CAUUUY010000315.1:0-2635 GCA_963548305.1 uncultured Oribacterium sp. | reverse complement strand
AGTACTATATTCCTTAGAACTTATTGAAGAGTCGCTTTATTTAAAAATAAAATACGGAACAGATGATAAAACTAAAATTGCGTTGTTGAACTGTGGCATTAGTAGTATTCTTTCAAAATTATTGCAAGAAAAATATTCGGATATGTTTGAGGCTGATATAGATAATAGTACTGTGACTTTTTCTAAAAATTTGATTTCTGAAATGTTAAAAAACAGTGAAAATGGTATATTGATTTCAGAGGTAAAAATGAATGCTAAAGAATAAATTGGAGTTCCATGTTTGCAAAAAATCGGATAAACAGAAATAAACTGGATAGTGTCTACGGAGCACAATATCAAGATAGAAAGGAATCGTACAATGAGTAGAAAGTTTGATGATTTTCTTCAGGAACAACTTCAGGATTCTGAAATTAGAAAAGAATATGAAGCTCTTCAACCTGAACATACAGTTATTCAGGCTATGATTGATGCCAGAAAGAAATCTGGCATGACACAAAAAGAGCTTGCAGAGATAACCGGTATTGCACAAGGAGATATTAGCAAACTGGAACGTGGTAGTGCCAATCCATCTATTAGGACTCTTCAGCGCTTGGCAAAAGGAATGGGAATGATTCTTAAGATTGAATTTACTCCGGAGCAGGTATCGGTAGTGAAATAGTTTTCGGATCATGTGAAAGACAGAAATTTTCTTGGAATGGATAGTTTGAATGTTGCAAGAAATTTCTGTCTTTACTTTTATTATCAATTGTTATCTATTGTTTACCAATGAGATCAGCTTCAGTTGAAGATATAAGATATTATTCTATTTGTTGCCTATGCAACAAATGTATTTTCTTTTATAAAGATAATTAGAATATACTAACAAGCAATATAGTATACACAGCAGCCTATTATCGAAAAGAATGAGTTGATTCTATCCGGCAGGTTTAAAAAGCAAACCTGCCTCATAGATTATCAGAAGAAATCAGTGGAATTGGAAGGAGAAGAAAATGGATAAGATTTTGGATTTGGATAAAAGTGTAGCATCTCTTGTAAAGGAGTATCCGGAAGTTGCCGACATCATGGTTGAATTAGGATTCACGGAAATTAAGAATCCTGCTATGCTGGCTTCTGTAGGTCGAATTATGAACCTGAAGAAGGGTTCTCAGATGAAGAAGATTCCTATGGAAGAGATTGTTCGTGCATTCCGGGAAAAAGGATTTGAAATAACGGATGGGGGGAAGCCCTTTTCTACTGAGTCTGCTGATTCAGCTGAGGAAGCCAAGATAGCTAAGGCATCTGAGGAGACTAAGATAGCTGACGCATCTGAGGCGACCAAAGCCCCGGCAGATCGTGCAGAAGCCCTGCGTTCGCTTTTGGATCGTCTGTCCGAGGGGGAGGATCTGGAGTCTGTTCGTGCAGATTTTGTACGGGATTTTAAGGATGTGGATCCTGCGGAAATCATGAGGGCAGAGCAGGGACTAATGGAGTCCGGCATGCCTCTTTCGAAAGTACAGAAGCTTTGTGATGTGCATTCGGCTCTCTTCCATGGAGATACCCGGGAAGAGCAGATTGCCAATGCGGAAAGAGCCGTACAGGCTTCTTTAAAGAATCAGGCAGGGAAAGAGGAGAAAAACTACATCAATAAAAGCCTAGAGGCGGATGCCTTGATTCAGATTCCCGGACATCCTCTTTCTACATTTACTAAGGAAAATCAGGCGCTTGGGAAGTATTTAGAAAGCACAAAGGCAAGATGGGAAAGCTTGGTAGAGAGCCTTTCTGGAAAAGTCGGCGGAAAAAATAAAGCAGAAAAAGCAGAAAAATCAGAAGGAGCACAAGGAGCACAAGGAGTAGAAGACGCACAAGGCGAGCCGGATTGGGAAGCTCTGCTGGCTGCATTTTCAGAGGAGCTTGCAAAACTCCGTTCCTTTACCGTGCACTATGCGAAGAAGGGAGACCTTCTCTATCCCCTTTTAAAAGTGAAATACGACATTTCCGGTCCTTCTCAAGTTATGTGGACAGTGGATGATGAGATTAGGGATACTCTGGGAGAGCTGAAAAGAGAGCTTAGCGAGAAGAGTAAGGGAGTGAGAGCGCTCAAGAACACCGGAGAAGATTTGGATGATGAGGAAGAAGAGTACATCAGGAGCAAAGTGGAGATTGCGGAAAGTATCCTAAACAGCTTTTTCTTAAAGAATTATCTTACTGTACGGAACCGTATAGAGGAGATGATTTATAAGGAGGAAAATATTCTCTTCCCCATGTGTGCCCTGCAATTTCAAAAAGAGGAGTGGATACAGATTTACTTCGATTCAAAAGACTATGAAGCTTGTTTTTCCGTGGAAAATGAAACTTGGAAGGAAGCGGAAGAAAACGGCAATACTCCGGAAAAATGGAGGGCAGTTGAAGCTGCAGGAGAATCGGAAAGAGAGAAATCCGGGAGGGAAGCTTCCGAAGAACATTCCGGAGATGCTCACGATGCTGCACTTCCTCAGGGAGCCGGAAAAATGTTGGAGGACCTGCTTCGAAGGGTAGAATCGCTGGAAGGAAAATCCGGAAATAGAGAAGAGTCCCCTTCTGCAAGCGATGGAGAAATCATCATGCCCGGTGGACATTTAAAGAAAAATGAGCTTATCGCCATGTTAAATACCCTTCC
>CAUUUY010000314.1:0-2646 GCA_963548305.1 uncultured Oribacterium sp. | reverse complement strand
TGCGTCCCAAAACTTGGACGAATTTAATAAAGAGCTAGGCCACCAAGGACTGATTTCGGAACTCCTCCGGGGTCAGTCCTTTTAGTTTAACCTGACGCCTTTGTGTGTTCCAGTATGTAACATATGCGTCCAAATCTACTTTGAAAGACTCAAAGTTAGGCCACGTTCTTCCTCGGAAAAACTCACCTCTCATTTCATCTTCATCGCTGAATTCAGCATTTCCAAAATTCCTTTTTCCTTGATCAAAGCAATGCCCTGTTTTTCGTCTCCCAGCACAATAATACTGTCCCCGGGATTAATATCAAATATCTGACGGGCTTTAGCAGGGATCACAATCTGCCCCTTATCACCAACCTTGACCATTCCGAAAATGTGCTTTCCTTTTGGCGGAACGCCCAGTCCTAGATTATCTTCATTCTTTTTTATCATAGGAAATCAGATCGTCTATGGTGACCCCGAAGACATTCGCAAGGCGTTTGCATTTTTCGATATCCGGAAGAGACTCTCCTGTCTCATATTTTGAGAGGGTCTGGCGGGAAACACCGATCATGTCCGCCAGTTCTTCCTGGGAAAAATCATGGTATTTTCTAAGTTCTACTAAATTCTCGGCAAAGCTCATTTCTTTCTCTCTCCTTGGATTCCCAGAACGCACCAGCGGAGTACCGGAATGCGGCTGATGATTTCATATAATACGATTGCACCTGCAAAACCAGCTGCGGCTGTGAGCAGATAGACTACCAGAGGTGCAAGGTTCGGGAGGTATTTTTTCAAGTAGAAGGCAGTCGCTGCGATCGGCAGGTAATGGAATATATAGAGTCCCCAGGACTTTGAGCTCATCCAGCAACTAAAACTGTTTACAAAATTACCCCATTTCTTCATAAAGGCCAGAACGCCCAAAGTACCCAACCATGCAAAAGCGTTACAGCAGAAGGTATCGAGCACTTCATGGTCCGGGTAGGATTTTCCCCAGTAAAGAATGGTGAATACAAGCCCTGCAATCAGACCTGCTGCCGTGAACAGGGTCCAGTGCTCTTCCATTCTCTCCATCACAGATTCGTGAGACATGACAAAATATCCGATGAAGAATCCTGTTCCATAAATGCCAAATCGGTATACGACGATGATTGGTGTATTGAGGACCTGGGCGGCTCCGTATATCAGGAAGGTAAAAAGGAAAAGAAGGATACAGTTTGCCTTTTCACCTAGGCGGTAGAGTCTGTCCTTCTCGGTCTTACGGACCCAAAGGAGGGCCAAAATCAGGCACCAGAGCAGCTGAATATACCAGAGTGGGCCAATTCCACTAGCCGCCATGATCAGAAAAAGCACCGGCTTCGGAAGGGCTCCCATCTGATCAAAGGCACCGGCAATCTGCATGTTGTAATATCCCAGGATCCACTGAAATACAACAAGTCCTATTGTGGAAGGTACCAGAAGTTTTCGCGTCCTTGCCTTAAAGAAAATCTTCGTATTCTTCCGCTCCAATTCGAATCGGGCTGCCATCCCTGAAACTACAAAAAGCAGCAGCATGAACCAGGGATATACCAAATACAGGAATGTATCCTGGGGCTGAAAATCCCAGAATGGTCCAATGACAGCGTAATCTGTGACACCGTTATACATGTAAATGACATGATAGATAACAACGAGAACTACTGTGATCCAGCGAACATTATCAAGGTATGTCTTTCTCATATTTGTACCACCTTTGCTAGAATAATTAACATTTCTAAGCCAAGTATAAGTTGGTACATTTCCCTAATCCACCAAGTGGCATTTACATTTTATGAGTACTTTGGTTAAATTTCGTGGCGTAAAATTCAACCATTTCACACTTAATCATTAGCATCAGCCTTTCCGGTCCTGATCAAATGTCCACCATGTATCGCAGCAAAGGTTGCTACAACACATGCGAATGCTCCACTATACGTAGGTCGATTCGTGCAAATGTTAGTGGTAAGAGAAAAAGTATCACACCGGTAATCTTATTCATCACGCTGTGCACTGCGGGATATTTTTTGTTCACCATGAAACCTAAAATGATATTGATTATCTTGATTATCGTTACAACAACGATCCAGATGTAGATCCAAAGTGGAAATCTGATTTCAGGTAAGAATTTTATCAGGCAGACCACTACAAAGATTGTATCTGCCATCATATCTATTTTTGCTCCAAGCTGACTTGTGGTACGGGTTCTTCTTGCGATGAAACCATCTAGAAAATCCGTTATTCCTGTGAGTACGTATACGCAATAAAAAGATGCAGACAAGGTTGGACATAACAGCAGGATTAGACTCGAGACTATTCTGCTTATAGTGATTGCGTTTGCCATTCTGATTACCTAAGTGATTTCTTGTAGAATACGGTATCTTCTGACCGATTGTTCTCGACGTAGTCCAACTTTTTATAAAATGCATTTGTTCTGATATTAGCCAGAGGGGTATCCAATTTGAACTGCGTCCCAAAACTTGGACAAACTTAATAGAGAGCTAGGTCACCAAGGACTGATTTCAGAACTCCTCCAGGTCAGTCCTTTTAGTTTAACCTGACGCCTTTGTGTATTCCAGTACATAACATATGCGTCCAAATCTGCTTTGAAAGACTCAAAGTTAGGCCACGTTCTTCCTCGGAAGAACTCGTCTTTCA
>CAUUUY010000313.1:0-2650 GCA_963548305.1 uncultured Oribacterium sp. | reverse complement strand
AGTCCAATACTCATCATTAAAGCTAATACAACAATTCCGGTCTTTTTCATAGTAATTCCTCCATCTTTATCAATGTTTCGGAAGCGAATTCTTCCGACATTTGGAAAGACAGAGGAAATCTCAAAAAGGTTACAAATTATTTTTATTTATTTTTATGACTGCTTTTTCCCCGCCGATTCGGCCGCTGCTTTGCAAGGTCTTCCCCCGAACCAAGGTTTCACAAAGACTGATATTATTTACGGTACGATCGAAAAGACTCAAGGTCTCCTCCACCACAGTTTTCTTTTCCGAAGCAAGCTCTCTGTGTATAAGATCCGCTGCATCCTTTTCCAAGGGGCTAAGTAGTAAATCATCCCTTCTGGTTCCGGATTTTAAAATGTCTATAGCCGGGAAAATTCTTCTTTCCTGAAGCTCACGATTCAAAACAAGTTCCATATTTCCTGTGCCTTTAAATTCTTCGTAGATGACATCATCCATGCGGGAGCCGGTATCTACCAATGCGGTAGCTAAAATCGTTAAGCTGCCTCCCTCTCGGATATTTCTGGCTGCACCGAAGAAACGTTTGGGCATATGGAGAGCCGCAGAATCCATACCGCCGGACAAAACCTTTCCGGAGGATGGAACGATCAGGTTATAGGCTCTTGCCAGTCTGGTGATACTGTCCAAAAGAATACAAACATCCTGTCCCTGCTCTACCAGACGTTTTCCCCGTTCAATGGTCATCTCCGCAACTCTTTTATGATGCTCCGGTAACTCATCAAAGGTAGAATAAATCACTTGCACCTTATCCCCCACAACTTCTTCCATCATATCCGTCACTTCCTCGGGACGTTCATCAATCAGAAGAATCATCAAGGTCATATCCGGCTGATTTTTTAGAATAGACTGGGCAATCTGCTTTAAAAGAGTGGTTTTTCCTGCCTTGGGAGGAGAAACAATCATTCCTCTTTGTCCCTTTCCGATAGGCGCCAAGAGATCCAGCACTCTTAAAGAGGTAGGCACTCGTTTTCCTTCTCTTTCCATATGGATTCTTTCATCCGGGAAAATGGGGGTCAGCTTATCAAAATCCGGTCTTCTAAAAATGGCGGAAACCGGTAGATCATTCACCGTTTCAATATACAAAAGAGCATTGTATCTTTCCTGGGGATTCCTGGACTTGGCATAACCGTAAATCATATCCCCTGTTTTCAAATGAAAACGACGAATCATCAGAGAATTCACATAGACATCCTGCTCTCCTGGCATAAAATTTTCGGAACGAATAAAGCCATAGCCGTCTGCCATAACCTCCAGGATTCCATGGGCTTCCTTGGCATCCGTGTCTCTGGGGCCTTCTCTACGAACTTCTTCTCTGGGCACATTGTCCTGAGAAGAAGTGTCAAAAGGCTCTTCTCCCCCATCAGTGTTTTGGGAGCCTTCTTCATAAGTCTCATTAGAAACAATTTCTTTCACTTTTGTTGCTTCAATTTTCGCTGTTTCCGTTTTCTTTGCTTCTGTCTTCTCTTTATTCGCTACAGTCTTCTCTTTTTTTACTCTCCCCTTTTCTGCCTTCACTGCAACCTGTTCTTCCTTCACTGTCGCCGTCTCTTCCGTGACAGACTCATCCTCCAAAGGGGACTTTTTCCTGCTTCTTGTTTTTTTCTCAACGGATTGCACCTCCGCCTCCCTATCCGCTGATAAGGATGCATCTTTCTTTTTTGCAGAGACTTTGCGCGGTTTTGTGCCGGCTTTGCTCTCCTCTGTCGCAGTCTGCAGCAGTTCTTCTTGAATCTCCGTGGATTTTTTTCTTGGCATAAATACTCCTTTGATGGAAAAAATGAAAAATACTATAGAATTACTTTATTAAAATGAATAAGCTGGGAAGTTTGATGCAGGGAAAGCCCTGATAAGAAAAGAGGGACGGAAATCCGAGAAGATTTCCTCCCTATGTTTAGGATGGACCTGATGGGAGTCGAACCCATGTCCGAAAACGAATTCCCTCTCCTTCTACTATCATAGTACGCTTCAAAATTCCCCACTAGGATAAGATGCGCACGTCTTGTCCTAGCCGGTATCCTCTAAATACGCCCGGTTGCGGGAGGAACCGCAACAGTCGTTTCTCACAAAAATGAGGTCAGGATCTTCCCGTGTGAGTGCAGGAAGGCTGGCCAGCAGCGCTTAGGCTGCTAATGCGTAACTATCGTTAGCGTTTAAATTTAAGTTTGAAGTTTAACGCGACTTCTTTCGGATAGCTTCTAAAGCTGCATCATCCCCGTCGAAACCGGTACAAGCCCTAAAACAGTCTTATTGTACGAGGAAAATAGCTATTTGTAAAGGATTAGCTTTATTTCTTTATCAACTGACAAAATCTTTACTCTATTCTTGATTCTCCATCATTTTGAAAAAAAAGAAAACTGTTTAAAGAAAGATTTTAGCAGATATTGGTCTATCCCCTCATAGAAGAAAGCAATAACTCCTCTATATTAGACAAATCCACATTTTCTCCTTCTGTTTTCCCTCTTCCGTGCTACAATAAGATTGTTAAATAAATAACCATTCCTTTTCAGAACACTTTTACCTAAAAGCTGTTCAAAAAGCTATGGACTAAGTTGTACAAAGAGTCCAGAAAAGAAATTGCCGGAAGATGCCAAGGAGGTTCAAAATGAAAAAG
>CAUUUY010000312.1:0-2655 GCA_963548305.1 uncultured Oribacterium sp. | reverse complement strand
GACCTTTGCTCCCTTTGTCAGGAAGTCCTGTGGCTTTGCATAGAACAGGCCGTCTCCGGAATGAATCTGTTCTCCGATCCAGAGTGCCATTCCACATCCTAAAAAGGAAATATTGCTGTTCTGGTCATAAATGGTAAGCTCCTGATTGGGATAGGACAGAATGGTGTTTGCGCAGGCTGTTCCTGCGTGGTTAGCTCCTACTAGTATTGTTTTTGCCATGGGATTCCTCCTTGAATTTTGATATTTTTTTAGCAATAGAATTATTTTATACTATTTTATGGAGAATAAAAGTAAAAATAGTATAAAGAATTGTTCTTATTCTTATCGACGTTTTGAAGATATAGCATAAGCCTGTGCGGGCTATTAGGCTATACGCCATAAGTCCATCCGGGCTGTAAGCCATAAGTCTATTCAGGCTAGACGCCATAGCTCATCCGGGCTGTACGCCATAAGCCTACGCATTCCGTAGGAATGCTAAAGCAACCGATACAGATTTTTGTCCATAAACTAGCTTATGAGCAAAAATCTGCATCGGCTGCTTTTTCTAAAAGTGGCTTCGCCACTTTTAGGCTTATGGCTTTGTAAACACCCTAGCACTATGACTTTCAGCCAAGTTTTTGCAAATAGCATATAGCCTAGTTTTAGCAAATGGCATATAGCCAAGTTTAGGATCATCGCTTTCAAAGTCTTTCAAATCCAAAAACGATTCCGGTTCTAAATTCCCAAAATTTTCTTGGCATCCTTGAAGTATCTAAGCATTTTCAGACTGTATTCTCCAAATTCTTGTCCTTTTCTCATCTTATAAGCACACCACAGGCTCCATAACAGTCCTGATAATCCCATATAGGCAATCAATAGTTTTTCCAAATCTGCTTCTGTTCTTCTGCTGAGGATCAGCGGTTTTTCTTCTCCTTCCGCCTTCGCCACTTGCAGATAATCTTTTAAAAATTGCTTGGCTTCTTCAAAATCCATATAGGAGTAGATTGCTCCCATGGCGATATCCAGTAAGGGGTCTGCCATGCCTGCGTACTCCCAATCAATCATCTTCACGCCTTCCTTTGTGAAGATAAAGTTATCCTGCACTGCATCGATATGGCAGAGGCAAAGGGGTGGATTCGTTCCTTCCGTAAACTGAAGCATCCTTTTCATCCCTTCTTTGATTTTTCCATAGTCCTGATAAGGGATTTCTCCGCCTCCTTCCAGGCAGATATCTTCGTAATATTGGATTTTTTCTCCCAGGGAGAAGGCGTGATTCACCTCTTTTTTTCCTTCGTGCAGCTTTAATAATAGCTTCATACAGGCTCTTCTTTCCTCTTGTTTGGAAAAGTCTGCATTTCTGGCTTCCTCATAGTAGCGGGAAATCTTATAGCCGTTTTCCGGATTAAAGTACAGAAGCTCCTCTGTAATCTCCAGATCCTTTACAATGCTGTAAATTTCCTCTTCTTCTCTTCTGTTAATCAGCTTGCCGGTTCCCACTCCGGGGATTCGGCAAATGAAATCCTTTCCGGCATAGTCTTTATTTTCACTTTCCTCATGGATGCTGAAAAGGAAGGATTTATTGGTCATTCCCGCCTTTAGGCAGCGAAGCTTCACAATATCCCGCTCCGGAATCCGAAAAACCGAAGAAATCAGCTCCATGGCTTCCGAGCCGGAATGGTCATTGTACTTTTCATCAAAAAGACGCAGCTCTTCTAAATTTTCAAATTCATAAATCTGTCCGTCCTTCTGCTCATTTCGATAGATTGGGGGCAAATGCTTTAACTCTAAACGGAGCACATCCTCCCAGTAAAAATCTTCCGTCCCCGGCCTATGGTAGTATTCCTCTATATAGGGGCGAAGAGCCGCAAAAAATTCCTTCTTCAGGAACACCGGACCGTACATACAGTAGGCATCTTCTCCGCCTACCTCCACTCTTTTAATCTGTCCGTCCTTTCCACAGTCTAAAACCCACTCCTTGGTTTCTCCTGCCATGTAGCTTGCCGCATACCAGGATAGGGGCTCAATGCTGTGATACATATTTTCCCGCATCCAGTTGTCGGAAGAAAGAATATAAAAGTTTTTCCCCTCCACCGCCTTTCGGGCATGATATAGGGTTCCGATGGTATTCTTCGTAGAATACTCCGGATTATATAAAAGCTTCACGCCATAAGCATCCACAAGGTAGTCAAACTTCTCCTTCAAATATCCTACCACGATGGTGATATCCTTAACCCCCACCTCATGGAGCTGCTTAATCTGCCGCTCAATCATTCTTTCCCCAAAAACCTCCAGCAATCCCTTGGGACATTCATAGGTTAGGGGAACGAAGCGGGAGCCGAAGCCTGCAGCCAAAATCAGTGCCGCATCCACCTTGTGCTCCTGCAAAAAGGCCTTTCCTTTTTCCGTGAGGTTCCTCTTCTCTCCCTTTCCTTCCTGCTTTTCCAGATAGCCCTCTTCTTCCCAATGCTTGATACACTGATTCACCTTTCCCAGGGACATTCCTGTTTCTTCAGCCCATTGTCTTTGGCTGTACTCCGGATGCTCCATCATATTTCTCAATAAAATAGTACAGGAATTCATTTTTTCTCCTCTTCTATGCCAGGCAGTAACGTTCATTATGATTATATATCGTCATATTATGAACATTCTAATAGAAAAAAAGAAAATTTTAGGAAT
>CAUUUY010000311.1:0-2668 GCA_963548305.1 uncultured Oribacterium sp. | reverse complement strand
TCCCTTTGCGGGAACCTACCCTCATATTTTACCGGCCTACCTTTTGGGGATGGGCTTTGGGGTAGTAGGCTTTATTGATGACTACCTGAAGGTGGTAAAGCATCAGTCCGAGGGCTTTAATCCAAGGCAGAAGATGCTGTGCCAGACGATTATTTCCATCCTGTATATCTCCTATATTTTCTATTCCAAGGAATATAGCGGAGCCTTTCGCATTCCTTTCTTTGGTAAGGAAGCTTACAGTGTGGGACTGGTTCTGTTCTTCCCGATTTCCCTCTTTATTATTACCGCTACCGATACCGGGGCGAATTTTACGGACGGTATTGACGGTCTTTGCTCCTCTGTAACTGCGGTAATTGTATTTTTCTTACTTTTGAAAAATCACCTGGGAACGGGAGATATGGCACCTCTTATGGGAGCGGTTTTGGGCGGACTTTTGGGCTTTTTATGCTTCAATGCCTATCCTGCCAAGGTATTTATGGGAGATACCGGCTCTTTGGCTTTGGGAGGCTTTGTGGTGGCTATGGCCATTCAGCAGGAAATCGCCTTATTTATTCCGATTTTTGCCTTCATTTATTTCGTGGAAGTGCTTTCCGTGATTATTCAGGTAAGCTACTTCAAATGGAGCCATGGAAAGAGAATTTTCAAAATGGCGCCCATACATCATCATTTTGAGCTCTTGGGCTGGTCCGAGACCAAGGTGGTGACAATTTTTACCATTGTTACGATTTTGCTATGTTTTTTCTGCTTTATGATTTTATAAAAAATGAAAGAGTAAAAAAGAAAAAGCAAAAAGAAAAAGCTAAAAAAGAGCAAGAAAAATTTAGGGAAATAAATTTGCAGGCCTAAAGGGGAGAAGATAGGGCTTTGCAGAACTTACAAGCACAGGGAAAGGGATTTCAAAGAGGTTAAAGGGACGAAGATGGACAAGCAGAAAATTTTGGTTTTGGGAACAGGACGGAGCGGTGTTGCGGCGGCAAAGCAGATTCTTGCCATGGGGGGAGAAGTGATTTTCTTCGATAAAAACCCCAAGGTTGAGGATCGAGCCTTGCTGAGCCAGTTTAAAAAGAAGGACAAGGTGAGCCTGATTAAGGGCAAGCTCTTGGCCTCTGATTTGCTGCATATTAACGCCTCTGTCATCAGTCCCGGAATCCCCTTAGATGAGCCTTATGTGAAAATGCTTTCCACCGCCCAAATCCCTATTATTGGAGAAATCGAACTGGCCTACCAATCCAGCAAGGGAAAGCTTTGTGCGGTAACGGGAACCAATGGGAAGACCACCACAGTGAGCCTTATCGGGGAGATTTTGAAAAGCGAATACAGCGATACCCATGTGGTGGGAAACATCGGAAATCCCTTTACGGCAGAGGCCCTGGAGACAGAAGAGCAGTCTGCCACCGTTTGCGAGGTAAGTTCCTTTCAGCTGGAAACCATCGTGGATTTTCGGCCGGATGTTTCCGCCATCACCAACATTACCCCGGATCATCTGGACCGACACAAGACCATGAAAAACTATATTGCGGTGAAGGAATCCATTGCGGAGAATCAGGAAGAGGAAGACAGTATCGTTTTAAACTATATGGATCCGGAGCTTCGGAAGTTCGGAAAGAAAAGAAGCCTAAAGCCGAAGGTGCTATGGTTTTCTTCCGAGGAAGAGCCGAAGGATACCAAGGAAAAGGAGTCTCTTTTCCTGAGAGGAGATACCTTCTATTATAAGAAGGCGGATAAGGAGGAGAAGCTTTTCACCACCAAGGATGTGCATTTGCTGGGAAAGCATAATTATGAAAATATCCTCTGCGCCGTAGGAGTCGGTCTGAAAATGGGCGTACCCATGGACAAGATTATCAAGGTTTGCAAGAAGTTTAAGCCTGTGGAGCACAGAATTGAATTTGTTCGGGAGCGTTCCGGTGTAAAATATTACAACGATTCCAAGGGTACCAATGTGGATGCGGCAATCCAAGCCCTTAGAGCAATGCCGGGCCCGGTGGTTTTAATCGGGGGCGGATATGATAAGCACGTGGATTTTGATCCCTGGGTGAAGGAGTTTAAAGGAAGAGTAAAGTACCTGGTTTTGATTGGAGAAACCAGAAATCAGATTGCGGAAACCGCTAAGAAAAACGGCTTCCAGAATGTGATGTTTGCCGAGGATATGGATGAGGCGGTAAAGGATTGCGCGGCCTATGCGGATCCCGGAGATTACGTGCTTTTAAGTCCGGCCTGTGCCTCCTGGGGCATGTTTAAGGACTATGAGGAAAGAGGCAGAATCTTTAAAGACTGCGTGAAGAACCTGTAAGGACTGCGTGAGACTGTAAAGACTGCATGAAGAATCTTTAAGAGGAGGAAATCAGTGGCTGGAAAAAGAAGGCTAAAACGATTTTATGATATTTCCCTGGTGGTAATGGTCTTTTCCATTACCCTTTTTGGGCTACTGATGCTGTATTCCGCCTCTTCCTATACGGCGGAAAGAGATAATTTGGGAGAGATGTTTTACCTGAAACGACAGGCTTTCTTTGCCGGATTTGGATTTCTTATCATGCTTTTTACCTCCCGATTTATTGACTACCATATCTTTGCCAAGTTAAATCTGGTGATTTATGCCATAGCCTTTGTAGCGGTGATTGTCACCAGCCTGATCGGTGTAGCATCCCACGGTTCCAACCGTTGGATTATT
>CAUUUY010000310.1:0-2672 GCA_963548305.1 uncultured Oribacterium sp. | reverse complement strand
GGCGGAGGAGTCCATTGCTCTTGGGGGACAGCCGGTAGCCATTCCCGACTTTACCAATGGAAAATGGATAAAGAGGACTTAAGAAATCAAATCGTTGCCATATACCATATAATTGAGTCACGGGATTGCAGAATGTTTTCGAATCATCTTTAGCCTATAAGGAAGCTTGATACCTTAATGTCTACGGCAAGTCAGCTGTTCCGGAATCGTAAGAGAAAAGCACTTGTTTTCCCTTGCGCCCCAGCCTTATACTAGGAGGAAATGTGAACAGGAGGTTTTGTATGATTAGATTTTTTCAAAATACAGGAAAGCGCCTGGGGCTGTCTTTAGCCTTTATGGCCACAATGCTTTTTTCTTTGAGCATACCTGCTTTTGCGAGGGATAGCATCAGCAATATCAATATGATTCGGATTAAGGTGGAGGAAAGACTTCGGAATCTGGATCCGGGAGACAGTCTTGGGAATATTAGCGAAGGTGATTTTTCCACAGGAGACAGCGATAAATATCACGTGGATGCGGTTCAGTGGGTAGACAGCGGAAATGCAGGAGACATTACCGTGGGAAGCACTCCCAAGGTACAGCTTTATCTTGTGGCGGACAGCCGGGATAAGAGCAATGGAGATACTCTCTATTACCAGTTCTTCGGTGCCTATAACAGCAACAATGTTCGTGTGACCAACGGAACTCTGATTAGTGCCAAGAGAGTCAGTTCCACAGAGCTTGAGCTTCTGATTCAGTTAAGAGCGGTTCAGGGACAGTATTCCATGGCGGATAATTTGCAGTGGGACAGTAATTCTCTGGGAAGAGCTCGTTGGACTGCTCCGGAAAACGGTTCTGGTATTTATGAGGTCAGCCTTTTCAAAGAAGGCAGAAGACTGGCAAAGATTACCACAGATGCGTTAAGCCTGAATTTTTATCCTTGGATGACCGAGGAGGGAAGCTATACATTTTCCGTAAAGACTATTCCTTATACCGAGGAGCAGAAGAAGGCAGGCAAGTCCTCTGAGGAGGCGGAATCCGAGGTTTTGGACATCCAGCAAAGCACCCGCTCCAACGGAGAAGGAAAATACAGTGAAAATCAGGTGCATGGACAGAGCGGACAGAACAATTCCGGCACTGCCAATATTCCGAGTACTATCGGTTTTAGCCAAAGCAACGGAAAGTGGTATTTCCGTTTCCCCAACAGCCAGCCTGCCATCAACACCTGGGTAGAGTGGAATGGACATTGGTACCATTTCAACGGACAGGCGGAGATGGAAACCGGATGGTTTAAGAACAGCTACGGAGACTGGTACTATTTGGACCCGGTCAACGGCGATATGAAGACCGGCTGGAGATTCATTAACCAGAAGTGGTATTATCTTCGTCCGGAAAAGGATGACCGCTGTGGGGCTATGCTTTCCAACGGCATCATGCAGATCGGTAAGGAGCAGTATTACTTTGACAATTCCGGTGCCATGAGAACAGGCTGGATTGCCTTACAGGAAAATGGAAACACGGTTTACTACTATTTCAGAGAGGACGGAGCCATGGCGAAGAACACTACTATTTCCGGCTTCCGTTTAAATGAAAGAGGACAGTGGGTAAAGTAATTCAAAAAAGAAATACAGGACAGTATGCTAAAAGAGATATTTTAAAGCATATTTTTGTGGGCCTTCCGGGATAGAGATATCTTGGAAGGTCTAAATTTTTTATCGAAAAGTATTGCCTTTTTGCGGGGATAAAGCTATAGGAGAAAGTGTTATGTAATGTTTAGCGATTTTCCTGAGGTCAGGAAAATCGTGGAGGCAGAGGCGATATTAAACAGTGGAATCAACTTTTAGCGGAAGCGGCGAATGATGCTGGGGTTATAACGAATGAGGAATTTGCAATATTTCAAAATGCAGGATATATGGGACTGTATGGTGGACTTGATGTGGAGGATATTCACGCAAGGAAAGAGCTTGAGGTTGGCCAGAAAATTATTGATTATATGGGTAGTACAGAGTTGATTTTTATTCTAATGATGCTATGTGTAGGAAATGAAATTGTGTCACCACTGGTGACACAATTGAGTTGGACGAATCAGCTACTGATTATGTCAGGATGTAAATCCAATGATGGTATCGCGATATCAGTTGCAACTACCGGATAGGAAAGGAGGTAGTAAATGCTGGAAATCAAGGACTTGAAGAAAAGATTTAAGGCAAAAGAAGTTTTGAAAAATCTGAATTTTTCCATCAATGAAGGAGAAATCGTCTGTTTGCTGGGGAATAATGGAGCCGGAAAGACTACCTTAATTAACTGTATTCTGCGAATGATGCAGGCAGATTCGGGCTCTATACTCTTGGACGGACGAGACATTTTTACGTATAAAAACAAGGAGTATTTTTCCAAGGTAAATGCTTTGCTGGAATCCAGTGTGAATGTTTATGATTATCTTACCGGATGGCAAAATATTGAGTATTTTTCCGGACTACTGAACAACGATTCCGGGAACGAGAAAATCAAAACGTATATTTCTCTATTCGACTTGGAAGAGGCAATCCATGAAGCTGTAGGGACTTATTCTCGAGGAATGCGACAAAAGTTGGCTTTATTGATTGCCCTAATGTCTTCTCCGAAGCTCTTGCTCTTGGATGAGCCTACTTTGGGGCTGGATATTCAGAGTAAGTTATCCGTTATTCAGATAT
>CAUUUY010000309.1:0-2693 GCA_963548305.1 uncultured Oribacterium sp. | reverse complement strand
GATTATTGACACCATGCTCTATACCCTGTTCATTGAAGATGTGGTATTCTCCGTTATCGCGGCTCTGGAGCTTCGGGAGCGTCTGGGAAGACTGGCGAGAAATTCCGAGGAGATTCAGAACCTGCGGCGTTCCATCGGAGAGCTTTACGACCGTATCGGCGAAGCCAAGCAGGAATGGGAGCAGGGAGCGGAAGAGCTTAGAGCCGTACAGCAAAATGAAGGCAATGTGGCTGCCATGAAATACGTGATGGAGTCCGGAATGTCTTTAGCCAAAAATACGGTGAGCCAGGCGGCCAGCAGTACCATCGGGACAGCAAGCCTTGCGGCAGATACGGCAAAGGGCGCCGTGGGACAGGCAGCCAGCAGTGTAAAGGAATCCGCCGGAAACTTGAAAGAATCCGCCGGTGCTCTTCTTAGAAGCCTGTTAAAGGATAAGGAGAGAATGGAGGAGGAGCTGGCGGTTTTGGAAGACGGCGGCAACGCGGAAAGCGGAAAGATGCATTGGTGGACCAAAACCATGCTCCGAAACAATCCGGATGCGGTTTCTGAAGAAGAAAGCTTTAAGGCCTTAAAGGAAGCGGCAATGAAAAGGCAAAAGAAGGAGAACCGGGAAGGAACAAAGCCGAAGAAATAAATAGAAACAGTAAATAGAAGCAGTAAAGAAAAAGAGCATGCTCTTTGGGAGGTATTATGGCACTGGCAAAGACGATGGAACCCCTTTTACAAGGAAATTCCGCGATTCGAAAGATGTTTGAACT
The DNA here is from genome assembly GCA_963548305.1 of uncultured Oribacterium sp. Lineage (GTDB taxonomy): Bacteria > Bacillota > Clostridia > Lachnospirales > Lachnospiraceae > Oribacterium. The sequence continues at coordinate 1,935 of CAUUUY010000309.1, read as the reverse complement.
GGGACAGGAAATGGCCGAGAAGTACGGCAAGGAAAATGTCTATGATTTCAGTCTGGGAAATCCTGTGGCTCCTGTGCCCTACGAAGTGAAAAATGCCATCATCAGCCTTTTGGAAAATCAGGATCCTCACGAGATTCACGGCTATATGAAAAATGCCGGCTATGATGAGGTGCGGGAACAGATTGCAAGACATCTGACAAGACGTTTTGAACTGCCCTATGAGAAGGAGCAGATTCTTCTCTGTGCCGGAGCGGCAGGAGGCTTAAATATTTTGATGCGTTGTCTTCTGGACGAAGAGGATGAAGTGCTTTGCTTTGCCCCCTATTTTACGGAGTACAATGCCTACGTTTCCCACTACAAGGGAAAGCTTACCGTAGTTCCGGTGAAGGAAGATAATTTTTCTCTGGATATCGGCATGGCAGACCGTCTGATCCGCAGAAAAACCAAGGCGGTGATTTTAAATAACCCCAACAATCCCAGTGGAGTGGTGTATAAGGAAGAAGAGCTAAAGGCATTGGCGGAGATGCTGAGAGAGGCGGAGGAAAGGGTGGGACATCCCATTTACCTGATTTGCGATGAGCCCTATCGGGAGCTGGTTTATGACGACAGAACCGTGCCCTATATGCCCGGTCTTTATCACAACAGCATTTACCTCTATTCCTTCTCAAAAACCCTTTCCATCCCGGGAGAGAGAATCGGCTATCTGGCCATAGGAAAAGACGTGGAGGACGGAGAAAAGCTGATGCGGGCTGCCACGATTGCCGGCAGAACCCTTGGTTTTGTCAATGCCCCTTCTCTATTCCAAAAGGTAATTTCCGAATGTCTGGAAGTGAAGGTGGATGTGGGATTTTATGACAGAAACCGTCGCCTTCTGTATACGGAGCTTACGGAAATGGGATTTTCCTGTCTGCCGCCGGAGGGAGCCTTTTATCTTCTCATGAAATCCCCCTTGGAGGATACGGAGGCATTCCAGAAGATGGCGGAGGAAGAGCATATCATTATGGTGCCTACGGACAGCTTCGGCCTACCCGGCTATTTCCGCCTGTCCTACTGTATTCCTTTTGAAACCATTGAAGCCTCTCTACCGGCTTTTCGGGCTTTGTGGGAGAAGGTGAAGCATCGGCAGGAGACGGATGCAGAGCAAAAAGATAGCGATGTAAAAAATCAAAAAATTTTATAAGCAGTATAGGTCTGAGTTTTGATTTTTTACAGCTCTTTTTTGCTGTTTAATAGAAATGTAAGATGAAAAGCCAAATTTAGTGGGATATAATCATTTCATAGATATTTGTTCAATATTTTACAATATGTGACGGCTTCCGGATAGGAAAAATGCTTTGGAAGCTAAGAACACATTGAGAGGAGGCAGTATGAAGCTTAGCGTTTGGGATTTTTTGAACATTGGAGTGGCTGTAGCTTTCTTTATTGTGTATCTCATCAGTAAAGATCAGGCTACAAAAGATTTCTGCATGACTATGATTTTTGGCTTAGGAGCAGCTAGTCAGTTAGAAAGAAGCTTGAAGGACGAAAAAGCATCTTTAAAGGAGAACAGAGTCTATCAGTTTTCCTTTGCTCTGCTTTTTCTATCTTATGGAGCCTGCATTTTAAACTACTTCGTTTTTCATACCAACCTTATCAATAGAGTATGTCTGATTCTGTATATCGGCATCATGATTTTTAATCTGTTTTTCTTGAATAAAAAAAGGCAAAGCTTAGTTTCCTAGATAAGACGGATAGAGCCCTAAGCTAATAGGAATTGCGTGTAAGGGGCGTCGGGTATCGAAATTAAGCGGTAATAAGTTTGAAAATAAGCAGAAAAGAAAAACGGCTGTGATTTCTCACAGCCGCTTTCTTTTTTTGAAGGGGGGACTCCGAAACCATATTTTCAGGAGAAGGTCCCGGAGTTGAGTATGAAAAGCTTTTTTTCTTCAGTTACAT
>CAUUUY010000308.1:0-2697 GCA_963548305.1 uncultured Oribacterium sp. | reverse complement strand
GATGGCTACGGAAAAGCCTTAGTGAAGTTTGACAAGGATGCGTACCTCAAGGATTACAAAAAGAAAATCAAGTTAAAGAAAAGCGGAAATTTTTTACAGGACAGCTTGACCAAGAACTACGGAGCGGCAGAGCTGCTTTATGATTTCTACATTGACGGAAACTGGAAGATTGAAGGGGATTCGTCGGACGGAAAGTTGAAGAACGGAGAGACCGTAAAGCTTAGCTGGGGATTCAATCAGGAAGAACTGGAAGAACAGTTCAAAGTTAAATTCACTTCTAAGGGAACAGAATTCAAGGTAGAAGGTTTAAAGGATGTACAGCTTTTTGATGCCTTTAAGGATTTTGACTATAAGTTCACCGGCATTTCCCCTGAGGGAGCTGTGGAGTGGAAAGGAACCGGAGATATGGATGGCTCCAAGGGGTACTACTTCACGGTTGAACCTTCTATGGATTTGAAGAATGGTGACAAGGTAAAGGTGAAAATCGAGCCGGCCAATCCGGAATCTTTGATTCAAAAATATGGTATTGCTCCGAAGGAAACAGAGAAAGAAATTACGGTAGAGGGCTTACCTTCCTATGTGGAAAAGGCCGATGCAATTTCGGATTCTTTATTGCAGGATATGCAGAAGGAAATTACGGATAAGATTCAGTCTCAGTTAGCAAGCCAAGGAGAAGAGGTAAGCTTTGTGGGAGCGGAATACTTGGGATATTATTTCCTGACCTCCAAGAGTGCCAATGCTTTTGAGCACAACATCCTATTCCCGGTAATGAAGGTCAATGTGCAGATTAACATTCCGGATAAGAGCTACAATGCGCAGCACAGCTATTATTTTACAGGCGCATTTACCAACCTTATGGATGAGGGAAGCGGTAAGGTTACAGTAGATTTAAATGATATGGATATTCCTTATCACTACGCCACCATCGATACCGGAGTGGTATCTTGGTTCAGTACAGTGAAATTCAATTTTAGCGGATTTGAAGACCTGAATTCTCTTCGGAATCAATGTGTAAGCCAGAAGCTGGACAAGTATACAGTAGAGGAAACCGTAAAAGATCCTGCGGCGCAAAGCACAGAGTCCGGTGCAGAGAATAAGGAAGAAAGCTCTTCTGCAAATGAAGAGAAGGAAAGTAGCTCTGCAGCAGAAAGCAGTGCGGCAAATCCATCATAATAAAGCTTTTTGTACAAAATTTCAAAATACGAAGATGGACTATGCTCTCATCCCTTGCAATTTAAATCTGCCTAGGGTAATATGAGATTCTCAAAGAGGGAAGATAAATTCTTCCCTCTTTTGCTGAGAAAATTGCATAGTAGGGGTGAAGAAGCTTAAGATGGCAGAGTTATTGGAAAAAATGGATAAGGGGCAGAGTTGTTCCGGATTGGATATAGAGATTCCCATGGCGGTGGGAAGAATGCTTATGAAAAGCGGTGCAGAAACCTACCGCGTGGAAGAAACTATGAATTATGTAGCAAAATCACTGGGGGTTCAGCATTTTTCCGCTTATGTTTTAAACCGGGGAATCTTTGCCTCCGGAACCAATGAGCAAGGTATAAAAGAATCCGGCGTAATGAATGTACCGGATACTGTTTATAATTTACGAAAGGTGGAAGAGGTGAATACCTTGTCCCGCAGCCTTTCTATGGAGAATAGAATTCCGAAAGCAGAAATTTTGCGACGCTTGGATACTATAGATAAAATAGAGGGATATGGATTTTTTTGGATTTTAGTTGCCTACTATTTTGGATCCTTCGGTTTTGCCATGGCTCTTGGAGTCCCGTTTATGGATTCGGCTATATCCGGTTTGGCCGGTATATGTTTGGGAATTGCCAGTTATTACTTGTCCCGCTTTGTGAGCACAAGTTATATTATGACGATTCTGGGAAGCTGTGTGGTGACGCTAAGTGTAAATGTTATGTATTATTTCGGAATCGGAGAATATCCCAGTCGAGTAATGCTGGGAGCTTTAATGCTATTGGTTCCGGGAGCCTTTTTCACGAATTCCGTGAGAGAATTTTCTCAAAATAACTACCTGGTAGGAACGTCTTTGTTGCTCACAGCGATGCTTACCTGCGTTTCCATGTCCGTAGGAGTTGCGGCAACGGCGGAGGTTCTTCCCTTTGCTATGCAAATGGGAGAAGCTCAGGGAATTAATTTTTATGGAGTATTGTATAAAGCGCTCTGTGCAGTAACGGCGGGGATGGGAACGGTTTCCTTTGCCCTTCTTTATCAAGTGCATTACAAATACTTTTGGGACATCGGTATTATCGGTTCCGTTTCCTGGTTTATTTATTTGATGGTAGAGGATATTTCAGGAATGGATTCCATGGCGGTTCTGTTTTCAGGACTTTTTGCAGCAGTATTCTCCCGATCCTTAGCGGCTAAGAGAAAATGCCCTACCACCATCTTTTTATCCACCAGTATCTTCCCCCTGATTCCGGGTATTGGTGTATATAAGGCAATTTATTATTTAATTACGGGAAATGGTGCATTATCGTTAAAATATGGGCGGTCTTGCTTTCTTACAGCCTTTACCATTGCTATTGCTATTGGAATCGTGCAACAGATTCCCCAGAGTTTCTTCCAAAAAAAATCAAAATAAGCTTGCATTGTGGGGGAAAATAAGATATATTTTTCCCTATCGGGATGTAGCGCAGGTGGTAGCGCGCTTGACTGGGGGTCAAGAGGCCGCAGGTT
>CAUUUY010000307.1:0-2703 GCA_963548305.1 uncultured Oribacterium sp. | reverse complement strand
AGGCGGTACCTTTTATGTTTCCGGACCTGCTTCCGGACCGGATGTAGCCTTAGACTATAACGGAAAGGCAACGATTACCGGCGGAACCTTCGTCAGCACCGGTGTGCAGGAAATGTTTGAATCCTTTGACAGCAGTTCCACCCAGAACTTTATCAATGTGTTTTACTCTACTGCAGTAAGTGGCGGAACAGAGGTGAAGGTGACAGACAAGAGTGGAAATGTAGTGCTTAGCTACACACCGACCAACGACTTTACGGCAGTGATTCTTTCCTCTGACAAGCTGGTAACAGGAGAGACCTATACCGTAAGTGCGGGAAGCAATAGCGAAGAAATCACAATTTCTGCAGGAGAGAATACAATAGGTGAACAAAGTGGCGGTATGGGCTCTGGCGGCGGAAACGGTACTCCTCCAAGCGGAGCTCCCGGTGGTGATGGTATGGGGCAGCCACCTGAGAAACCGACAGATGCCAATGGAAATGAGTTGGCTATGCCGGAGCCACCAAGCGGCCAGGGAAGCAATAGTGAAAGCAATTAATATCGTTTAAAGAAAATTTTGAAGAAATAATGAAATAGTTATTAGTAGATAGAAAATAGGGAAGGGCTGTGGCTTTTTCCTATTTTTATATGAAAAAATATTTTACCCAAATGTCTCCCAATCATCTGAATTCCTACCTTATCCCCATCTAATCTTTATCTAATTCCCATCTAATTCATAATTAAAACCTATAAAAACATATTCAATATTCATATAAACATAATGCATTTATCATAAAATTTAATTAACAAAACTATGGTATATTTTAACATTTTCTTTTAAGATAAGGAAGCGATTATATACATTTTATACAATAAATTGAAACATCAAAGGAGATGACATGAAAAAAGCAAAACGATTACTGGCAAGTACTATGTTGTGCACATTGGCTTTACAAGGAGTGGTTTTTGCCGCAGGAAATGGAGAGACAGTTTCTACAGTTACTCTAGAGAGCACAGTGACCAATGGTAGTGTTCCGGAGAAGAATAGGGGCAGCATCACAAGTGTGTTTTTTGGAAATGATGTAAACCAGGATAGTAGCACTCTTCCTGCAGAAGGAGGAAAGCTAAAAATTGGCCTAATGCTGGGAATCAACAATCGTCCTGATGGATATGAAACGCTTCGAGTCAAGGCGGAATTTAAAACAAGTGATGGACCGGTTTCGGAAAAACTTCTGCCCCTTGAAGAGGAAGATTTATCTTTAAAGAAGGGAAAGAGAAGTTTTTCTGTAAGTATTCCGGAAAATGAGGAAAACAGCGAAAGAACGATAACTCTCTATTTTAACTGTTGGGGAGATGAAGAAAAATTCCAAGACACTCCGATTCTTACAATTACCCAAGAGGCCGGAAGAAAAGAAGTCGTAAAGGCGGAAATCACTAAGCTTAGTGCCAATAAAACAGAATTGGCTAAGGGTGGAGTAATTTTACTGCATGTTAAGGGAAAAAACCTTACAGAGGACAATCTTTTCGGAAAGGTATATCGGGAAGAAAAGGGAGAGTATCTTGAAGATGAAGCTTTAAGTGAAAACTTAAAAGGCGGATGGGAAGGCCTGGAAAACAATAGAACCAAAGCGTTGAGCCTTCCGGATGCAGAGGGAGGTATTCAGAAATACAAAGTTCAAGTAGGGACGACGGATGCTCCGGAGGATTTGTTTTCCGATGCATTGGAAATCTCTGTAGGGGGAAAAGAAAGTAAGCAGAAGGTACAGTTCATGCCTCGCCTGGTTAGTCTTTCCGATGATGGACAGAAAATTACCGTATATTTTTACGAGAAGGTTTCTGCGGCAAAGGACATGGATTTTCTGAAGAAAAGCATTTTCCTGAAAACAAAGGAAGAGGAGGGCTATGCTCCCTTAGAGGCAGAGGATGCGCTGGAATTTGTAGATGAGCATACTTTGGAAATCCGTTTGCACGCTGCCAAGAACTTCAATAATACTGCAAAGATTAAGGTGGAAGAGCGGAGTATTTTAGATACCAATCGTCAGGTGGAAAATAATCCCTTTGAGAGCTTCTTGCAACAGTCCGGTGTCATCAGTGAAGTAAAGATTGAAGAAGGAATGGTTCTTTCCTCAGAGGGAGGACAGGTTCGTCTTCGAATTAAGGGACAGAATCTTTCCAAGGAAAAGTTCCGCATGAAAGTGCTTCCGAACAAGGCTTTTAGCGGAAAAGAGGAGGAGAATATTTTTGAGCCTGGAGAACTTAAAATAGAGGCGGAAAACGGCTTGGCTGAAAATGCAGAAAAAGCGGATAAGGAAAACTTAGTTGTCAGCTTTTTCATTCCGAAAAATGAAAGCAAAGAGATGAGAAGCTTTACTTTGCGTTTGTCTGCTGACGGCGGATTAAGCTTTAAAAATCGCTTTTCCAAGGTGGCACTTCCGAATGAGAAGCTAGTGTTAACTCAGCTTTATGAGGGACAGGAGGAAGATATTCCGGCAATTTCCTTTGCATCCATTCAATCCTATGGAACTTCCGGAGGAGGAACGGAGGTGGTGGACAATACCCACACCGTAAGTCCTACAGGACAGGGCAGTAAGAAGACTCTCGTGCATCTTTACGGCATTAACCTGGATGAAAAGAAGAGTAAGATAAAAATTGTGGATGAAAATGACATTACCTGGTATCCGGTGAATGATGCCACATCTGATAGTTCCAGCAACTTCATCATGATTG
>CAUUUY010000306.1:0-2708 GCA_963548305.1 uncultured Oribacterium sp. | reverse complement strand
GAGGGGGAGAGCTTTCGAAAGAAGTATTCCGTTTTAGAGTATGAAAGTTTGAATCTACAGACTTTGCAGGCTGATATTATCGTAAGCCCTACGGTCTTTGATCATGTGAACCCTGTTTTTTCTCTGGATCCCTTTTATGACAGTAAGAAAATCAAGGCCTTTACGCCTCATTTGCTTTATCTTCCCGATTTCCAAGTAGCTGTACCGAAGGAGGGGGAAGACAAGGCTTATTATAATCAACGATATTATATCCCTTTGCCGGGAATTGCACACTGTGACTACAGTATTTTTCGAAAGGAAGAGACCGTAGAAGAATATCTTTCTTATTGGAAAGAAAATGTATTTTCACAGGAAGATAAAGCCGGGTGCGAAGGTCTGTTAAGGAAGAAATGTATTTCTTTGGAAAGCCTGGAGAGAACAAGGAAGAAAGAGAATTTAGGGGCAATGCCCATTATTGCAAAGCTATTTTTGTCGATAGTAGACGAGGAAAATTCTATTTAGTAGAAGCATAAAGGAGAGCAGATGGAGTTTGCAAGAGATTTTTTTGAAGATGAGGTAAGAAACGGCTATTATGTACCGGGCATTATGAAGCGTTGCTGGGCAGCTTCCCTGGAAATTTTATTGGAGCTGGACAGAATCTGTAAAAAGTACGATATTCCCTATTATATAGACTACGGAACCCTGCTGGGAGCAAAAAGAAACGGGGGCTTTATTCCCTGGGACGATGATATTGATATTTCCATGAACAGAGAGGATTTTAATCGTTTCAGAGAGGTTGTAGAGCAGGAAATTCCTCCTGAGCTGTATTTTAACTGTGTGGAAAAGAGTAAGGACTATGCCTTTATTATCGGTTGCCTCGGCTTTCATGAGGTGAGTTTGGATGAGAATCGCTTAAGTCGCTATCATGAGTTTCCATTTTTGGTGTCTATAGACATTTGCGTAAATGATTCTATAGCAAAAGATCAGGAACTGGAAAATTTAAGAGAGTCCGAACTCGTTATTCTGGGACAACTGATGCTGAAGGTTCTTAATAATGAACGTTCAGGGAAGAATTTCGAAAAATCCATACGGCTGGTGGAAACCAATCTGAAGGTTCACTTTAATCGTAAGGAGAAGTTGGAGCCGCAAATCTATCGTTTACTGAACAGGATATGTAAAGAGTATGAAGGTGATAAGGGAAGAAAAGATTTATATGCTTGGATTCCGCAGATTCTTCAGGCCTCTCATCTGAATTATCCCCAAGAAGAGGTGTTTCCTTTATCCACGATTCAGTTTGAGGGAATTGAATTTCCTGCGCCAAAAAATGTGGACAAAATTTTAAGAATTGAATACGGAGACTATGAAAAGCCCAGTAAATCCGGAGGTTCTCATGGCTATCCCTGCTTCAGCAAATACGAAAAGGACTTTATTGCCTTGGTTGGGGGAGAAGATAAATGGCATTTCCGCTACCGTTTTAAAAAGGAAGACTTGCAGCATGAGAAGCAAGAAAATGTCAGGGACATGGTATTTTCTCTTCTTCGGGCTTTGGGACTTCAGGAAGAGGCCATGATGGCAAGAAAAAATGATTACAGCTTTTTGCAGGAGTCCCTGGCCAACGGGCAGGACACGGCTTTAGCCATCGGGAATACCATAGAACAACGCCTTGGAGAAGGTACGGAAAGTGTAAAGCTTCTGTCCCAATACTGCGAGGTTGTATTCCATGCTTATGAAAAGGCGAAGGATGGGGATTCTCCGGAGGAAGAAATCCAGAAGCTTGGAGAAATTCGCCGGGAGTGTGAGGCTACTTTAAGCAAGGAATGGAAAAAAACCATGCTGATTCTTTTGGATAAAGCGAAGAATTTTCCTTCTATAGAAGGATTTTACAAGAAGATGCAGGAGAGAGAAGACTGGGAAGTTCTTTTGATGCCTATCCCCTATTTTACCAGAAAAGGTAGTGGAGAGTTTTCCGAAGAATTTATCGATACGGAAGCTTTCCCTAAGGAATATTCCTATGTGGATTATAAAAGCTTTGCTTTTGATACTGTACTTCCGGATTGTATCGTGATGAACAGTCCCTATGATTCCTGTAACATGGTATACAGCATAGATCCCTTCTTCTATAGTGAAAATATGAAGAAATATACCAAGAATCTGTTCTATATTCCCTGGTTTGTAACGGATGAAATCGTTTGGGGGGCAGAGGAAGATGAAAAGGCTGTGGTAATCATGGATTATTACGCTTGCCAGCCGGGACTTGCCCATGCAGACCATAGTTTTGTGCAGTCGGAAGAGATCCGGAAATCCTATATCGAAAAACTCACCGCATTTGCAGGAGAGGAAAGCAGAGAACAGTGGGAGAAGAAAATTGTGGCAGCAGGTTCCTGCCTACGGGGACAGGAAGAGGATCTGACAAAGCAGGTTTTGGCTTGTATGGAGGAGTAAAGGGTAGAATACTGATTTTTCGATTCTGAACCGAAGCCATCATAAAAAGATAAGGGATTGTTCTCGCTTTTTTAACAAACTTATAAAACTGAGGACAAACGCCGAAGAGTATGACAGTAAAAGTAAAAAAATAGAGTTCTAAAGGAATAGACAAAGGGGTGGAAAATGGAATTTCCAAGAGAGTTTTTTTATGATGAGGTACGGAACGGATTTTATATTCCCGGAATTGTGAAGAGGGCTTGGGCAGCCAGTTTGGAAATCTTGGCTGTTATTGATAAAATTTGTAG
>CAUUUY010000305.1:0-2709 GCA_963548305.1 uncultured Oribacterium sp. | reverse complement strand
GGCGGATTCCGGACTTGCACCGGTTAGAAAACGTGCGCCGCCAGGCGCACAACAAGGAAGAACCATCGAGTCATCTGCAACTCGATGGTTCTTCCTTTTAAATCAGATCTTTGAGATCTTCACAGGTCAATGATTCCCTACGCTTGCTTTTTCCTCTTTTTGACAAGGGCGCCTGCAAGTACTCCGCTTGATGTAGTCAGTAAGAACATCATCAGCGGGAGATTGCCGCTGTCGCCTGTCTTCGGCTTCTGCAAGCCAGGCTTGCCCGGATTATGAGGCGTCGGATTCTCTGGCTTCTTCGGCTGATCCGGTACCTTTGGAGTCGGGTTATGTGTCGTGTTGGTGTCATACTCATTCACGCCGTCCTTGACATGCCCCTGGTTGTCCACGGGATTTCCGTTGACGTCGTCGTTAACCTTAACCTTAAAGCTTACGGTGACAGTCTGGCCGTTCTCCACTTCCTTGGTCCAGGTGATGGTTCCTCCAGACTCCTGTCCGCCATCTTCCGCGGATACGAAGGTCGTGTACTGGGGAATCTTATCCGTGAAGGTCACGGTCTGCTTGGTCCCCGTCGTGTTGGTGTAGGTCAGCTCGTAGCGAAGCTCCTGTCCGGGCTGGACTGCCTTCCCGTTAATACTGGTTGTATCGTTTCCACTGAAGACATCCTTCTTTGGCTCGGTCGGAGTCGGGTTATGGGTCTTATTGGTATCGAACTTATTCTTTCCCGCAATCACCTTCGCCTGATTATCCACAGGCTTTCCATTGATATCCTCATCTACTTTTACCTTGAAGGTCACTGTAAACGTCTCGCCATTTCCGAGAGCCTGCTTTTTCCAGGTGATAACGCCATTTTCCTCTGTTCCGCCATTGTCAGCGGAGCCTGCCACATACTTCGTATGCTCAGGGACAGCATCCGTAATCGTAACGTCCTCTGCTCTCCCTATCGTATTCGTGTAGCTTATCTTGTATAGAAGCTCTGCTCCTCCCTTGACCACATTTCCATCAATACTTGTCGATGTGTCTTTCGGATCAAAGACTTCCTTTTTGGGCTTGGTCGGCGGAAGAACCTTGGTATTAACTGTGTTGGCGTGAATCGGCACATTGTCAAAATACATCTTGGCGCCCGAGTTTACGATCTTGTTTTCGCCTTCGGCTAACACATTCTGATTCGTCTCGGTCTTATAGGTGATTTCATAAACCTTACCGCCTTGATTCCTTCCGAACAGGCTCTTGTTTATGATATTAATTTCCGTATAATCCTGCCCATCCGTATAATCTGGTTTAACGGTCAGCTCGTAATCCTGTCCTTTAACCAAAGTCTTTCCGTCAAGTTTTACGATCGCTTCCTTGAAATCAACCTTCTTGTCGAATGTATCTGCGAATTTCAGGGACTTGATATCGTCTATAATATCCTTCCCCGGCTTCGGAACAGTATAGGTGACCGTATAATTGATGGGCTCACCAACCGACTTGGGTACTTCCTGCTTATCAACCGTCTTTTTCGGAGTCTCGGGGTAAGGCTGCTCGACAAAGAATCGGAAGAGTCCGCCGCTTGGTACGGAGGAATTATAGGCGAAAGTTAAGCTGTTGTTCTTTGAACGTACTGCAAAACCTGTCTTGTTAGACTCATCCTCCCCACTTGTCCCGGCTGATGTGATACCCGGCCCCGGGTACCACCAGTGCCAATTATCGGCTTCATCAACTTCTTTGAGGTCTACTTTTCTGTTATACACAATTTTGTCAATTGTTTGATCAAGGTTGCGTATCCCGAAGCCCTCGTTAAACGAAGTCTTAGTAGTGGGATTTATAGCGTTCCCCGGTTTTACATCAATATCTGAGGGCAACATTGTCAATCTCAAATCAGAAGGGCTTCCATCCGCATATTCCAAAGCAACCGTAACTTCTGTTCTGATATTGAAAGACATCTCATTGTTATTTTGAAAACTGGGATGATTGGGATAAACATAATCCATCAACTGAATACCGCTCGTACCCCAGTTTTGATCCACAGTCAAAAAGGGAACGCCGGCATTTGGATCATTGAAGTTGCTCTGCTTTCCATAATATGCTGTAGGATTTAATTGAAGACGGGACACCTTCACTCTGACATTTACCTTTTTCCCGTTGACCTCGCCGGCATTGGTAAACAGGAGTTCCAATACATCATTATAGTTTTGCTGATGTGGTGTTTTATTGTACTTATGCATGAAAACTGTACTTTTCTTCCAGCTTCCATTTGCCGCAATATGCTCTTCCAAAGTACCCGAACCCAGGCTCACAACCTGCATATTCTCCTGAGTGCACTTGAACTCATAGAGGCTCAGATGGGCCAAATTCAGATCTGTAACAGATTTGTCCACTCCGCCTGCTGCGTTTGCTGGAATCGATGGCAATATCATGACAATCACCATGAGGCATGACAGCATCATCGAAAACAACTTCTTGCCGATGATTCTCGCTTTCTCTTTCATAAAACCTCCTTACATATCGTAAGTAACCAAATTTAATCTGCTCATTTCAGAGCAAATAATAACACAGTTCGTTCACATTCTCTAGTAATTTTATATAGAAATCACGAACTTCTCACAACTAAATGAATAGGTGATAAAGATATTCTCTCTGTTAAAGCAGGAGGCCCGACTTTCGCCGGGTTCCCTGTTCAAATCCGATCCTCAGGATCCCTGTACGTTCACCTCAAGATCTTCATAT
>CAUUUY010000304.1:0-2711 GCA_963548305.1 uncultured Oribacterium sp. | reverse complement strand
ACCGCCTTATAGTTATAGTAAGAAACAATAACGGTAACAACGGTACAAAGAATAAAAATGATTCCTCCAAAATATCCGCCAATTATAGGAAGTAAAGCTATAACTCCTGCACTGGCGATAGTAGGAACCTGTGTTCCAAACATCTCCTGGTCTCCTGCAAAAAAAGCATAGAGTCCACGATTAATATATGGAACAAATGCTAAAATCGCCTTATCATCGTGACCGTTGTTCTTTGCCAAAGTGTAAAGGGCATAAGCCTCTAAACCGTAGCAAACAAGCCACACCAGAATAAACGGAATTAAGAATATTCCCAACATTGCAAATATTGCTGCATATGACATAGTTGTCCTCCTTCATGCTGTAGGGCGTCTTGCATCCATACAAATCCTGCCCTTGTTAAATAATCATTACTAGTATACAAAAATAATAAATTTTCGCAATACTTTCTAAGTTATTTCTAAAAAAATATCTATCAGCATTCTAAAAGAAATATTTAGAAATTCACAGGTTCCTTAATTTCTCCCGTTCTGGCAATCTTCTCCAAATGTAATACCGGTCCCATTCCGTGATATTCTTCTCTTTCTTCCAGCTTAACTTTTGCCGTTAGTTTTGCCCAGTCCCTTGTAGAAAATGGAGCGATTAAATTCTTATCCCCCTTACAGATAAATCCCAGGAAGGTCATATCCTCCGCACAGCAGGTCATAGCCATACGCCCCGGAACAAATTCATTTTCCGGCATATTCTTTCGCTTTAAAATCATAGCGGAAAAACTGATTTCCTTGTCCAAATACCGTTCCGGATTCTCCATACAATCCAGGAACCAGGTACCATAATCCTTATCCCCTAAGACAATAGTATCCTGACTAAGGTCGTAAGGCAAATCTTCCGGCAGGGCCGTTTGAGGAATTTCCCCATCCTTATCCTCCAGTAAAATCATGGCATTCTGTCCCATGGCACGAATCTTTCTTCTGTAGTCCACCAACTCTTCATTGGATAAGGCATCGCAACGATTGACAATGCAAAGTTCCGCATGACGAAGCATTTGCCCAAGGAAGGAACGCATATTGGAAAGATAGAGCTTTAGGCTGGAACCATCTAAAATCGTAATGACCTGATATAAAAACCAGTCTTTGGGCATAGACACTTGGTACTTTGGCTCCCTGTTTTGCTGTGCAGAAAGAACCGCTTCACTCATGGGACCTCCGTAAAGGTCATCCTGATTCCACATCCCGTTCCACTCGATGATGACTCTTTCCGCCTTATATTGTCTTGCCAAAGACTGCAATTTTTCTTCCTGAAAGTCAGTAATACTATCCATATATACCGGCGTTGTATGATGCGCTGCCAGTTTGATAGGGTCATACTCCACTTCCCCATCCTCGCAAAGAAGAAGGAGGGTATTCCCCTCGGTCTGAAAATATTCCTGTTCCATGGTAAATTGAATGAAGCTACTTTTTCCCGCCTCTAAAAATCCGTTGATTAAAAAGACCGGAATACCTTCTCCCTTCGCTTCCCACTGTTCACCCATTCCCTACTCTCCTTCCTCTGTTAATCTTCTGCTTTACAAATCCTATAAAATCCACTCCATGTGAAGATATAACATCTTTATGAAGTCTTCTTTATGCAATCTTCTATACAAAATCTTTTATACGAAATTTTCTATATGAAATTTTCTATATGAAATTTTCTATATGAAATTTTCTATATGAAATCCACTAAAGAACATTAATCCTTAAATAAGGCCTTAATCTTCTCCTTTTGCAGTTCTGTTCCAATAACCACAAACTTTCCGATATTTTCCGGCTCTGCATCACGGATTTCCACCTGTTCCGGTACCAAGTCAAAATTCACCCAAGTACCATCGGTGCATGCCAACATTCCCTTGGCACGAACAATTCCGCCATAAGCACAGCCTTCAGCCATCTCCTCTAAAACTTCAGCCAGCCAGCTCCGCTCCACTTTTTTGAATACTTCTAAGCCGATACTTTCAAATACTTCATCCGCATCATGGTCGTGGTCATGACCGCAGCCACAGCCCTCGTGATGGTGATGTTCATGCTCTTCTTCATGCTCATGGCAGCCGCAGGACTCCCCATGCTCATGATGATGTTCATGATGATGATGGTGATGCTCATGCTCCTCTTCATGCTCATGGCAGCCGCAACCGCAGGACTCCCCATGCTCATGATGATGTTCATGCTCCTCTTCATGCTCATGGTGATGGTGATGCTCGTGCTCCTCTTCATGCTCATGGCAACCGCAACCGCAGGACTCCCCATGCTCATGATGATGCTCATGGTGATGATGCCCATGATGGTGAGCAGCTTTTTCTTTTACCTCAGCTAAGAGCTCCTCTTCCAGATTTTCTTCCTTACCGATAATTTCCAAAAGCTTCGCTCCACTTAAATCCGCTAAAGCTGTGGTAATCAGATTGGCGTGGGGATTCACTCCACGAACAATGTTTACAGCCTCCTCTGCCTTGTCTCCGGAAGCGATATCCATTCTGGAAAGAACTACAGAGGTCGCAAAACGAATCTGGTCATCAAAAAACTCTCCAAAGTTTTTATTGTAAAGCTTAGCCTTGGTGGCATCCACTACTGTTACGGCTCCATCTAACTGTACATCCAGATTTTCCGAAACGCTCTTTACAGCAGATAAAATATCGGAAAGCTTTCCTACTCCTGAAGGCTCAATCAAAATCCGGTCCGGAT
>CAUUUY010000303.1:0-2717 GCA_963548305.1 uncultured Oribacterium sp. | reverse complement strand
CCTCAGAACCGGCAGTTCCTCTATTAAAACACTAATACATTCCTCCAAATCTCTCGTCTCCGTATATTGGGAGAAGGAGAATCGCAGGGTAGAATCCAGCTCTTCATGGCTTAAGCCAATGGCCTTTAAAGTACCGGAGATTCCGGGATGGTTAGAGGAGCAGGCGGAGCCGCTGCTGACATAAATTCCTCTTTCCTCTAAAGCATGAAGCAGAACCTCCGCCTTCACGCCCTGAAAGGCTGCGGAAACGATGTGGGGTGCGGAGGCTTCCCCTTTTTCCGAATGTACGCTCACTCCTTCTATTTTTTCCAATTCCTCAATAAAGAAATCCTTCAAATGATAAAGCATTTCCTGCTTTTCTTTAAAATGGCTGTAGCTTAGCTTTGCCGCAAGCCCCAGTCCGGCAATACCGGGGATATTCAAGGTACCGGAGCGAAGACCGTTTTGGTGTCCGCCTCCCAACATTAACGGAGAAAGCTTTACTTTTTCATCCACGTACAAAAAGCCGATGCCCTTTGGTCCGTGAAGCTTGTGTCCGCTGACGGAAAGCAGGTCTACCATATCCCTCTTGGGTCGAAGCTCCATCTTTCCATAGGCCTGAATGGCATCCGTATGAAAAAGGGTCTTGGGATTCTTCGCTTTAATGCATCGTCCGATGGCGGCAATATCCTGCACTGCCCCCACCTCGTTGTTTACCGTCATAATGGAAACCAGAATGGTATCTTCCCGAATCGCATTTTCCAAATCCGTAAGAGAAATATGTCCCTTAGCATCCACCGGAAGAACGGTTAAGGAAAAACCGTGCTGCTCCAAAAACTCTAAGGGCTTATAAACTGCCGGGTGCTCAATGGCGGAGGTAATGATGTGCTTTCCCTGTCTCTCCATGCCGAAGCAGGTTCCCATAAAGGCGGTGTTGTTGGACTCTGTTCCCCCGGAAGTGAAAATAATCTCTTTTTCCTTGCACTTCAGTGTGTTTGCAATGATTTCTCTGGCCTCCCGATAATAGGCTTCCGCTTCCACACCCATCTTATGCTTTGCCGACGGGTTTGCATAGTCTGCCAACATGGTAGTGGTCATCAAATCCGCCACTTCCGGATATACCTTGGTACTGGCTGCATTATCCAAATAGATACTTCTCATCTTCTTCTCCTTCCGGCCATTTTTGGCCTTCTTGATTTTAGCTGATTCTTAAAAATAACGCTATTCCTCTACGGATACCGGCTTTCATCCTGAATGACTATCCCTAATCCTCTGACTATACCGGACTATTCCTCTGCTACAGCATATTCCAGCTGCATCATAATTAGACTTAATGCCGTAATGGCTGCGGTTTCTGTCCGTAAAATGCGTTTTCCCAGACTGATAGGGAGGAATCCCTCTCCCATGGCTTGCTCCACCTCTTCCTTGCTAAAGCCTCCCTCCGGCCCGATGCAAAGGGCAATGGAACAATCATTCTTTCCTCTCACTGCTTCTTCCATCTTGCTAAGGATTTCTCTTGTGGGAACTACCCCTCTTTCATTTTCATAGGGCAGAAGCTTAAAATCACAATCCTTCACGTAGGAAAAGGCTTCCTTCCAGCCCATTCCGTTTTCCATATTGGGAAGAATGGAACGCTTACTCTGCTTCGCTGCAGCATCCATAATGCTTTGCCAACGGCTAATTTTCTTCTCTTCCTTTTTTTCCTTCAGCTTCATCACCGTGTTCTTACTTTCCAAAGGAATCAGGGCGGAAATCCCCAGTTCCACCGCCTTTTGAATAATCCATTCCATCTTATCCCCCTTGGGGAGGGCTTGAAGCAGGATCAGTTTTGCCGGTAGCTCATGGGGCTCTTCTCGAAAGCAAATGGAAAGAACCGCCTCATCCTCCGAAAAGGACTGAATTTCACATTGATAATCCACCCCTTCTCCATCGGAAATCAGGATTTTCTCCCCGATTTGCCCTCGTAATACCTTATGTAAATGGTGGAAGTTCTCTCCTCTTAAAAGGATTTTCTCTTCCCCTATCTCTTCTTTCGACACAAAAAAATGATGCATTAGCGCTTCCTTTTCCCGGAAATATTCTTAAAAACTCCTTTATATTACAGCTTTCCGGAAAAGAATACAATCCCTCGCAAAGGAAGGTAAGAAAGCAATACAAAGGCAGAAAAGAAAGCATCGCAAAAGCAAAAAAGAAAGCAAAGACAGATGGTGTTTTTCTACCATCTGCCTCTTCCTTTTTACAAAGCTTTCTTCCAAGCCATGCCGGTTTATCAACCCTACTAAAAAACTTTAGTTTTTAGATTTCTTCTATAGTTTTTGCTTTTCTACTATTATAGGAACCCAAGCTTAGATTGCCTTGAATGCTTCCTCTAAGTCTTCAATAATATCCTCCACATTTTCAATACCGATGGAAAGACGTACGGAGTTCTCCTGAATTCCCTGCTCAAGAAGCTCCTCCTTGGTTCCCTCGGAATGGGTGGTAGATGCCGGGTGAATCGCCAAAGACTTTACATCCGCAACATTTGCCAGTAAGGAGAATAACTCCAGATTATCAATGAAATCCTTAGCAGTTCTTTCATTTCCCTTTACCGTAAAGGTGAAAATGGAGCCACCACCGTTTGGCAGGTATTTCTTATAAAGAGCCTGCTGAGCCGGATCTGTGGATGCTGCAGGGTGAGAAACGGACTCTACTTTCGGATGCTTCTTTAAATATTCCACAACCTTTAATGCATTGTCTCT
>CAUUUY010000302.1:0-2717 GCA_963548305.1 uncultured Oribacterium sp. | reverse complement strand
ATAAAGTTTATTGCGGAATTAAGAAGAATCCGTAAGGAATTTCAGGGTAGACCTACACCGATTTCGCATTTGGAAAGACTCTCCGAGAAGATCAACACCGGGGTACAGCTTTATGTAAAGCGTGAGGATTTAAATCATACCGGTGCCCACAAATTAAATCACTGCATGGGCGAGGTGCTTTTGGCTAAGTACATGGGCAAGAAGAAGGTGATTGCGGAGACTGGTGCGGGACAGCATGGTGTAGCCTTAGCTACCGCAGCAGCCTACTTCGGTATGGAATGTGATATTTACATGGGGGCTGTGGACATCAAGAAGCAGGCGCCAAACGTAGCCAGAATGAAGATTCTGGGTGCAAGAGTGGTGGAGGTGAAGGAAGGCCTGGCGACTCTGAAAGAGGCAGTGGATGCTGCATTTGCCGCCTATATGAAGGAGTATAAGGATGCCATCTATTGCATAGGCTCCGTGGTTGGGCCTCATCCTTTCCCCATGATGGTAAGAGATTTCCAGAGCGTTGTGGGTATCGAAGCCAGAGAGCAGTTCCTGGAAATGACGGGAGAGCTGCCGGATGCCATCGTAGCCTGCGTAGGCGGCGGTTCCAATGCCATGGGACTTTTCGCCGGCTTCTTAAATGACCCTGTGACCATCTATGGTGTGGAGCCTTTGGGAAGAGGCACAGCTCTTGGCGACCATGCAGCCAGCCTTACCTATGGCGAAGAGGGCGTTATGCACGGCTTTAACAGTATTATGTTAAAGGATGAAAAGGGCGAGCCGGCGCCGGTATACTCCGTTGCCAGCGGTTTGGACTACCCTTCTTCCGGTCCGGAGCATGCCTTCTTACATGACCTTGGCAGAGTAAAGTACGATGTGGTCAATGATGAGGAAACCATTGATGCCTTCTTTACCCTTTCCAGAATGGAGGGAATCATTCCCGCCATTGAAAGCTCCCATGCGGTGGCTTACGGCATGAAGCTGGCAAAGCAGATGAATAAGGGCTCTATCCTCATTAACCTTTCCGGAAGAGGAGATAAGGATATGGATTATATCCTGGAGAGATATGGGATCAGATAATTATGGGTGATTTACAAAATCTAACAAAAGAGTTGTTAAAAGACAAAGAATTTAAAAAAGAATTTGAAAAATTAAAAGCTGAACGTGAGCGAATCTTACCCTTAAAAGAGCAAGGAAAGGAAGAAGGTTTTAGTTCGAAGTCAATAGAAATTTAAATATCTTTTAACATATAAAGGGTCTGAAATAGACAATCTCTCAGGAAAGTAGATTTTAGTGAGAGCGAACCCAAATTTCAGACCCATTATAGTTGGTGAATAAAGTATAGCTATTTTATTTTATAAACGATACATATCCTCTATGTTAATCAGCTTACAGTTCTTTGCGTTTTCTTTGACATAATCAGTAAATCCTCCCAGAGAGAAAATACAGATTAAGGGATGAGTGGCGGGAATGTATTTAATTTTTTCCAAAAGCTTTTCATATTCCGCTTTATCAAAGGGGGAATTCTTAAACTTGCATTCACCAAGGAGAAGAATATTCTTGCCACTTTTTCCCAGTAAATCAATTTCTACAGGGATAAGCTCTTTTGATTCGTTTTTAACGGTGTCTTGAAAGTCTGTTATTTCCGTAAGGATAGGGAAATCATCCTTCCCGGCATGGAGCATTAGAAATTCCTTCGCCATCTTTTCGAAAATTTTACCCATAAAATCATGCAGATTGTTTTTTAAATGGGCGTAGTAATAAGCGGCACCATTTCCTGCATTTATCAGACTGGTGGCTCGGTTTACATAGCGAAACCAAAATTCTGTCATGCTGTCATTTAAAACATAGTACGGTTTCTTTGATATTCTTTTTTCTAAAATTTCCGCATTGCATAGAACTTTTAAGGGGTAGTTGATGTCCTCGGTTCCTACAAATCCTCCGATTTCGTTATACTTGGTTTGACCTGTGGCTACAGCGGATATAATGGAGTTATAGAGTCCCGGGTTTTGTCTTTCGCTGCTGACAATCGTTTTAATCTGTTCTTCGGAGAAATATCCTCCAATCGAATAGAATTGTTCCAAGATATTTTCTTCCAAAGATAGACTCGGTTCAAATTGTTCTATATATTTGGCTACGCCATTCGTTAGTCCATAGGCTATCGCTTTGTCCTCCAAGCTATATTCTTCTAAAAACTCTGCAGTTTCCAAATAGTTAAAGGGCTTAAGTTTAAGTTCCAGGTTACTTCTGCCATGTAAAGGCGCAGATTCTGCCAGAACCTCGTCCTTCATAAAGCTTACAAGAGAGCCGCAGAGGATAAAGAAAAGCTGTGTAGACTTCCATTTGGTATCAATAACCTTCTGTAAGACAGATTGAATATAGGGGCATTGCTTGGCAAGATAGGGGTATTCATCAATAAAGAAGATGATTCGGTCTTTTTCTGCCGATTTTCCGATATATTCGAAAAGGTTTTCAAAACTGTTAAAGCTGATATTTCCTAACAGTTCCGGAGCCAATGCGCTAAGGACTGCCTCTGTCATTAAGGAAAGTAATTCCGTTTCTCCCCGCTCTACAGAGGTAAAGGAAATGCATTTGCAATCCTGTTCTTGCATAAACTTATTGATTAGCATGGTCTTTCCGATTCTTCTTCTACCGTAAAGAACGGTCATCATAAATCCCAGAACTGCAAATTTCTTGCGGAGAATCTTTAGCTCTGCCTGTCTTCCTCG
>CAUUUY010000301.1:0-2722 GCA_963548305.1 uncultured Oribacterium sp. | reverse complement strand
CAACGCCACTGGAGCTTTCCGTACTGATCCTCAATAATCTGAATCTCCCCGTCATAACCGCAGGCACAGCAATAGTCAGACTTGGTATTTAACTCCGCATACATGATATTTTCATAGATAAAATGCATCAGGCTTAAAACCGCCGGAATATTGTTCTGCATATTGGGAACTTCCACATAGCTGATGGCTCCTCCCGGAGAAAGCTTCTGAAAATCCGCCTCAAAGGCCAGCTTGGAGAAGGCATCAATCTTCTCGGAAACATGCACATGGTAGGAATTGGTAATGTAGTTCTTGTCCGTAACACCGGGAATGGTTCCGAAACGCTTCTTTAAAGCCTTCGCAAATTTATAGGTTGTAGACTCCATGGGGGTTCCGTAAACGGAGTAGCTGATATTTTCCGCCTCTCTCCACTTCTTGCAGGAATCGTTCAGCTTTTCCATAACCTTTAAGGAAAATTCTCTTCCCTCTTCTGTAGTATGGGACTTTCCAAGCATCCGTACGCACATCTCATAAAGACCTGCATAGCCCAAAGAAATGGTGCTGTAGTTGTTGTAAAGCAGCTTGTCAATCTTCTCGCCCTTCTTAAGTCTTGCCAAGGCACCATGCTGCCATAAAATCGGCGCCACATCGGAAACCGTTCCCAGAAGTCTCTCATGGCGAAGCCGTAAAGCCTTATGACAAAGTTCCAGTCTTTCCTCTAAAATCTGCCAGAAGGCATCCATATTTCCCTGGGAGGAACAAGCCACGTCCACCAGGTTGATGGTTACCACACCCTGATTAAAACGACCGTAGTACTTGTGGGCACCATTTTCTCCTAAGCCTTCCTTGTCCTCTGTTAAGAAGGAGCGGCAGCCCATACAGGGATACACATCGCCCCCCTTGTACTCCCGCATAATCTTTGCGGAAATGTAGTCCGGAACCATACGCTTTGCGGTACACTGGGCCGCAAGCTTGGTCAAATGATAGTAAGGCGCATCTTCTGTAATATTGTCCTCATCCAAAACATAAATCAGCTTGGGGAAGGCCGGGGTAATCCAAACACCCTTTTCGTTCTTTACCCCCTGCATTCTCTGACGAAGCACTTCCTCGATAATGAGAGCCAAATCCTCTCGAGTCTTCCCCTCCGGTACCTCATCCAGATACATAAACATGGTCACAAAGGGAGCCTGTCCGTTACAGGTCATCAAGGTAATCAGCTGATATTGGATGGTCTGGATTCCGCTCTTGATTTCTTCCTTCAGACGGCGATTCACGATTTTCGCAATGATGTCCTCATCCATGCTCTCGCCGGTTTCGTTTCTTTCCGCAATAACCGCTTCCCGAATCTTCTGTCTGGAGATATCCACGAAGGGCGCCAAGTGAGAAAGGGTAAAGGACTGTCCGCCATACTGGTTGGAAGCCACCTGCGCCACAATCTGGGTGGTTACATTGCAGGCTGTAAAAAAGCTGTGGGGCTTTTCAATCATGGTTTCGGAAATCACCGTGCCGTTTTGCAGCATATCCTCCAGGTTGATTAAGTCACAGTTATGCTCCTTCTGGGCATAGTAATCGGAATCATGGAAGTGAATCACTCCCTCCTCATGAGCCTTTACAATATCCTCCGGAAGCAAAAGTCTTTTGGTTAAATCCTTGGAAACCTCTCCCGCCATATAGTCTCTTTGGGTACTGTTAATGACAGGGTTTTTATTGGAGTTCTCCTGCTTCAGCTCTTCATTTGCCTGATCAATCAATGCCAGAATATCCTCATCGGTGGAGTTGGCTTTTCTTGCCATCTCTCTCTTATAACGATAACGCACATACTTCTGGGCTACCTCGTAGGCTCTCATCTCCATGATGGCAGTTTCCACCATGTCCTGAATATCCTCCACATTCACCGCGTGGCTGGAGGCCTGAATCTTCTTTGCCACCGTCTCCGCAGCGGCCTGAATCTGATACTCGTTCATCTGATAGACAGGAGCAACCTCTTTATTGGCCTTCTCCATGGCATGGATGATTTTATAAATGTCAAACTTGACCTCCTTGCCATTTCTCTTAATCACATTGGTCATAATCAAAAGTTCCTTGTCCATCTTATCCCCCGTCCATTGCATTTTTGAAAGAATCAAGAGCTCATTTTCCGCCGCAAACTCCCATATTCTTTTCTCTTCCAATTCCTCTTTTCCAGCAAAAAAGCCCAAAAAGTCAAGACTTTTCAAGCTTTTCTTATTCCCTATCCCGTCCGAAAAATCAACACGATATAGAACACTCTTATCACGAAAACACAATATCTTGTGAAAGCCTCTCTATCATACGACAAAGGAAGGGGATATTCAATGGGCATTTTCACAAATTTTCTCAAGATGAAAAATGGGTGGGAAAGAGTCTTATAAGGCTTACTTTTTAAGAGGGGGAGGGGACAGACCGGGCACGCCCCCGCTAAGTTCGCCCAACGGGAACAGACACTAAGCGAAAAGCAGCATTCCATTTGTTTTTCGCAAGTGCCGATGGGCTCAGATTACTCCGCCTGTCGCTCCCCCTCCAAAAAGCAAGGCAAATGCTTGAAAATCCTCCATTTTCCACACTAATTTTTCATGAAAAATAAATTCGTCAAAATGCCTATTGCATTTTAGGAAAGGCCAAAAACGGAATTTAAGAGGAAAACATTTCCCGTATCCCATAAAAAAAGAAAAAACCGATGCACCTAGCTTTTGCTAGCGTTACAACGGTTTTATAGCAATATCCC
>CAUUUY010000300.1:0-2724 GCA_963548305.1 uncultured Oribacterium sp. | reverse complement strand
TGTAGAGGTGTAAATGACGGCTTCTATCCTTTAGGTTCCTGCACCATGAAGTATAATCCGAAGATTAATGATGATATGGCATCTTTACCCGGTTTTGCAGAGATTCATCCCTTGCAGCCGGAGCATACCGTACAGGGTTGCCTTTCCGTAATCCAGGAGATTGAAACGCTTCTTTGTGAAGTAACCGGTATGGATCGTTTAACGGTTCAGCCTGCAGCAGGTGCTCACGGTGAGTTTACCGGAATCATGCTGATTAAGGCTTACCATGAGAGCAGAGGGGATTTTAAGAGAAATAAGATTATTATTCCGGATGCGGCTCACGGAACCAACCCTGCTACTGCAACCATGGCGGATTATAAGGTAGTAACCATTCCTTCCAATGAGCATGGCTGTGTGGATATGGAGAAGTTTAAGGCGGTTTTAGGGGATGATGTTGCCGGCTTGATGCTGACCAACCCCAATACCGTAGGTATTTTCGATGAAAATATCTTAGAGATTACCAAGTTAATCCATGATTGCGGTGGATTAAACTATTATGACGGTGCTAACTTAAACGCTATCATGGGCATTGTTCGTCCCGGAGACATGGGCTTTGATGTTATTCACTTGAATCTTCATAAGACCTTCTCCACACCTCACGGCGGCGGAGGCCCCGGAAGTGGAGTTGTTGGATGTAAGAAGCTTCTTGCTGATTTCATGCCCGGATATCTGGTTGACGGAGATGCAGTGAAGAAGTTTGTGAAGGCTCCAAAGTCTATCGGAGACATGAAGGCCTTCTACGGAAACTTCCTGGTAGTGGTTAGGGCATTAACCTATATCAAGACCTTAGGAAAAGAAGGAATTCCACAGGCTAGTAAGAATGCGGTGCTGAATGCCAACTACATGATGAATAAGCTGAAGGATCTCTATACCATGGCTTATAATCAGATTTGTATGCATGAGTTCGTTATGAGCTTAGAGGATCTTAAGGAAAAGACAGGGGTTTCTGCAATGGACATTGCCAAAGCTCTGTTGGATAACGGAATGCATCCGCCCACAATGTACTTCCCGCTTATCGTTCATGAAGCTTTGATGATTGAGCCTACAGAGACAGAGTCCAAGGAAACTTTGGACGATGCTGTAGCTGTTTTCAGAAAGCTTTATGAGGAAGCTCAGACCAATCCCCAGGCGCTTCATGATGCTCCTGTAACTACTCCGGTAGGAAGATTGGATGAAGTAAAGGCGGCAAGAGAGCCGGTACTTCGTTATGAGTGGGAGTAAAGGCAAAAAAGCCGATACTTTACTATGAGTGGAGATAAAGGCGAAAAAAGTCGATATTTCACTATGAAAGAAAGTAAAGGCAAAAAGCCGATACATCATTTCGAAAGAAAGTAAAATAAAGTAGATGATTAGAGAGCTGTTATATAAGGATAAAAGAGAGAGTGAACAAGAGTTTTGTTAGAAAAAGCAAGAGCTTTATCGAAACAAGCAAAAACTTAGGTTCTTCTTTGAAGGAGTCTTTATGTAACAGCTCTTCTTGCTAAAAAGCTAAATGGGTGATAAGGGAGAGAGAAATTAAGGCGGAGAGTGTAAGTATACTAAGCCGGTATTGCTCTGGAAACCTTGTGAGACAGCAAATATTAGGGGAGTAAGAATTATGAGTTATGATGTGATTATCATAGGAGCCGGTCCCGGCGGATATGTAGCGGCATTAAAGTCCGCAAAGCTGGGCTTTAAGACAGCGGTGGTAGAGAAGGACAGAGTGGGAGGAACCTGCTTAAACAGAGGATGTATTCCAACCAAAGCAATGGTTCATGCCACCGAGCTTTACAGAGAAATGCAAAATGCGAAGGAGTACGGTATCTTTGCCGAGAATATTTCCTATGACTACGGCAAGATTTTGGAATATAAGCAGGACATTATCGATAAGCTGGTAGGCGGAGTGGAGCAGCTCTTTAAGTCTAATGGAATTGATTACCTGAAGGGACTGGGAACCCTGGAGAAAGATGGCTCCGTTACTGTGAGTGGTGGAGAGGGTGCCGGAAATTATCAGGCGAAGCATGTGATTTTGGCTGTTGGTTCCAAGCCGGCATTAGTGCCGATTCCGGGATTGGATAGTGAAGGCGTATTAACCAGTGATGAGCTCTTCCAGTTGCAGGAAGTGCCGAAGAGCTTAAGCATCATTGGCGGAGGAGTAATCGGTGTGGAGTTTGCCTCCATTTTCGCCTCCTTAGGAACCAAGGTTACCATTCTGGAGGCTCTGCCCAGTATTCTGGCCAACATGGATAAGGATATTTCTCAGAATTTGAAGCTGATTTTAAAGAAGAGAGGCATCGATATCCATACCTCCGTTAAGGTAGAGAAGGTGGAAAAGGAAGCAGAGAGCGTTTCCTGCTTCTATACCGAGAAGGATGAGCCGGTAAAAGTAACTTCTCAGTATGTGCTTTGCGCAGTGGGCCGTGTGCCCAATACCCAGGGACTCTTCGGGGAAGGGGTTGAACTGGAAATGGAGAGAGGCCGAGTAGTGGTAGACGAGCACTTCAAGACCTCCATGGACAATGTTTATGCCATCGGAGACCTGATTAAGGGCTTACAGCTGGCACACCTTGCTTCCGCACAGGGCATTTGCCTCTTGGAGGAGCTGGCCGGACACAAGAGAAGCATTGATTTAAATGTGGTGCCCGGTTGCGTTTATACCTCACCGGAAATTGCCTCCGTTGGAATTACGGAAGCTATCGCCAAGGA
>CAUUUY010000299.1:0-2733 GCA_963548305.1 uncultured Oribacterium sp. | reverse complement strand
CCCAGCCCTAAGTGGTTGGCAGCGGATACCGGGAAGGGTTCTCCCAGTCCCAGCTGGTAGAACTCATAAATATCATTACCATACTTTTTGATGCTGTCCACCTTGTTTACACAAAGGACGATAGGCTTTTTGGAACGGCGAAGCATCTCTGCCACCTCATAATCCGCATCCACTACGCCGGACTTTACATCTGTGACAAAAATAATCACATCCGCAGTTTCAATGGCCAATTCCGCTTGAGATCGCATCTGCTTTAATAACACATCATCGGAAATCGGTTCGATACCTCCGGTATCCACCATGGTAAAATAATAATTCAACCAGTTTCCCTCCGCATAAATACGGTCTCTGGTTACTCCCGGAGTATCCTGAACAATGGAAATCTGCTTTCCGGCAATCGTATTAAAAAGGGTGGACTTTCCCACATTCGGTCTTCCGACCACTGCTACTATAACTTTTCTCAATTTGCCCCTCCCATAAATTCCTACAACAAATGGAGCTATTTTACCATTTTTTCTCCTATAAGAAAAGAGGAAAGACCTAAGCCTCTCCTCTTTTTATACTTCCTCTATGCCGTATACAATAAATAACATTTTATTTCCGGCAAGCTTCTTCAGCAAAAGCCAAATTTCTTGCCTTCTGTACATTAGTTATTGTACAGATCAACCATCTTCTTCAGCTTCTCATAACGCTCTCTAGCTTCCTGCTCATTCTGCAGATCTAAAGCCTTTGCACGCTCCGGATTCTTCAGGGAAAGAGATAAGTAACGAACTTCGCCCTTTAAGAATTCCTGGTAAGATTCGAAGTTTGGCTCCTTGGAATTCAAGGTAAACTTCTTGTCTCCACCAAGTGGGTTGTAAATGAAGTTGTTCCAGTATCCAGCCTCTACAGCCAGCTTCTCTTCTGTCTGTGCCTTAGCCATACCCTTCTTAATACCATGGTTAATACATGGAGAATAAGCGATGATTAAGGATGGTCCCGGATAAGCCTCAGCCTCGGAAATTGCCTTAACAGTCTGCGCCATATCAGCACCCATAGCGATATGTGCTACATATACATAGCCGTAGGACATAGCAATTCCGGCCAAATCCTTCTTCTTGGTTTCCTTACCGCCGGCAGCGAACTGTGCTACTGCACCGGTAGGAGTAGACTTGGAAGACTGTCCACCTGTGTTGGAATAAACCTCGGTATCGAATACCATTACGTTGATGTCCTTACCGGAAGCAAGAACGTGGTCAAGTCCACCGAAACCGATATCATAAGCCCAACCATCTCCACCGAAGATCCATTGGCTCTTCTTGGAAAGGAAGTCTTTGTTCTTTAATAAATCTACAGCAACCGCATCTGTCTTACCGGACAATGCTGCCACTAACTTATCTGTAGCTGTTCCGTTTGTAGCACCGATGGAGAAGGTATCCAAATATTCCTTAGCTGCCTCTACAAGAGCGGCATCCTTATTTTCTTCTACAAGCTTCTCAACCTGCTTCTTTAATCTGTCACGGATAGCATTCTGTGCCAAAAGCATTCCGTATCCAAACTCCGCATTATCCTCAAAGAGAGAGTTATCCCATGCAGGACCCTGTCCCTTGGCATTTACGGTGTAAGGAGTGGATGGAGAAGAGTTACCCCAGATAGAAGAACATCCGGTTGCGTTACTGATGTACATTCTCTCTCCGAAGAGCTGGGTAATTAACTTCGCGTAAGGAGTCTCTCCACATCCGGGACATGCGCCGGAGAACTCGAAGAGTGGCTTCTTAAACTGAGATCCCTTAACGGTAGTCTCCTTAAACTTCGCAATAACTTCCTGCTTCTCAGGAAGCTCAACAGCGTAATCGAAGTACTTCTGGCGATCCAGGTTATCCTCGATTGGGGACATTACAAGAGCCTTCTCGCCCTTCATTCCGGGACAAACGTTTGCGCAGGATCCGCAACCAACACAGTCTAATACGGAAACCTTAATACCGAACTTGTAGTTAGGCATTCCGTTCATAGCCTTCTGCTGATCTGCCTCGGGAGCCTTAGCCGCCTCATCCTCGGTGTATGCAAATGCACGAATTGCTGCGTGAGGACATACATAAGAACAGAAGTTACACTGAATACAGTTATCAGGGTTCCATGCAGGAACGTTTACGGCAATACCACGCTTCTCATAAGCAGCAGATCCTACAGGAGTAGAACCGTCTACATAATCAGCAAATGCGGAAACGGGAAGATTGTTTCCTTCCTGTGCGGAAACATAGTTCTGGATATTGTTTACGAAATCCAAAACATCCTTTCTTCCGGCAGTCTTGGTCTTGAACTCAAGTCCCTCATCGGCACAGCTGCTCCATTCCTTCTTTACTTCTACTTCTTCGAAGGCATTTGCACCGGCATCGATAGCTGCCCAGTTCTTCTTTACAACGTCCTCACCCTTACGACCGTAGGTCTTCTGAGCGGCATCCTTCATTAACTTGTTAGCCTGCTCCTTAGGAATGATTCCGGTTAAAGTAAAGAATGCGGACTGAAGGATGGTGTTGATACGGGTTGGTCCCATTCCTGTCTCAATACCAATCTTAACACCATTGATGATGTAGAACTTGATATTGTGGTCAGCCATGTACTTCTTAACCTGTCCGGGGATATGCTTCTCCACCTCATCCTTAGACCAGGTACAGTTCAATAAGAAGGTTCCGCCGTCTACAAGCTCCTGAACCATGTTGAACTTGGTCATGTAAGAAGGATTATGACAAGCTA
>CAUUUY010000298.1:0-2738 GCA_963548305.1 uncultured Oribacterium sp. | reverse complement strand
GAACCTTGTTGGATCAGATCCAATCAGATCGAGGCAGCCAGAGTTGCCCTTACAAGATACATTAAGCGTGGCGGTAAGGTTTGGATCGATATTTTTCCAGACAAGCCTGTGTCTGCAAAACCCTTGGGAGTACGTATGGGATCCGGAAAGGGTGCTACAGAGTACTGGGTTGCAGTAGTTAAGCCGGGACGCGTGTTATTTGAGATTGCCGGTGTACCGGAGGAAATTGCAAGAGAGGCGTTACGTCTTGCTTCTCACAAGCTTCCTTGTAACTGCAAAATCGTCGCAAAGGCAGATCTGGAAGGCGGTGATAACTAATGAAAAAGAAAACATATTTAGAAGAGCTGAAGGCAAAGTCAGCTGAGCAGCTGAATGAAGAGCTGGTTTCCGCAAAGAAAGAACTTTTCAATCTGCGATTCCAGAATGCAACCAATCAGTTGGATAATACAGCCCGCATTACCGAGGTTCGGAAAAACATCGCTCGGATTCAGACTGTTATCACTGAGAAAGCGAAAGCGTGAGAAGGGAGAACAGAATAATGGAAAGAAATCTGAGAAAAACCCGTACCGGTAAGGTGGTTAGTGCAAAGATGGACAAGACCATCGTTATCGCTATTGAAGATCACGTGAAGCACCCTCTTATTGGAAAGATCGTAAAGCGTACCGTTAAGATTTACGCTCACGATGAGAACAATGAGGCTGGTGAGGGAGATACAGTTAAGGTAATGGCAACCAGACCTTTGTCTAAGACCAAGAGATGGAGACTCGTTTCCATCATTGAGAAGGCAAAGTAATATAGGAGCAAGGAAGGAGCATATATGATTCAGCAGGAAACAAGACTTAGAGTTGCTGATAACACAGGTGCAAGAGAGCTTCTTTGCATCCGTGTTATGGGAGGCTCTACCAGAAGATATGCCGCCATTGGTGACACCATTGTAGCTTCCGTAAAGGACGCTATTCCCGGCGGACAGGTTAAGAAGGGTGACGTTGTAAAGGCCGTTGTGGTTCGTACAGTGGATGAGACCAGAAGAAAAGATGGTAGCTATATCCGTTTCGATGAGAACGCAGCAGTTATCCTCAAGGAGGATAATACCCCAAAGGGCACCCGTATCTTTGGACCGGT
The DNA here is from genome assembly GCA_963548305.1 of uncultured Oribacterium sp. Taxonomy (GTDB): domain Bacteria; phylum Bacillota; class Clostridia; order Lachnospirales; family Lachnospiraceae; genus Oribacterium. The sequence goes on along the minus strand of CAUUUY010000298.1, from coordinate 1,616 downwards.
AGCAAGAGAGTTAAGAGATCATGGTTACATGAAGATCGTATCCCTCGCACCGGAAGTATTATAAGGAGGGGAGCCAGATGCGTAGAATTAAGAAAGACGATATGGTAAAGATCATTACCGGTAAGGACAATGGTAAGCAGGGTAAGGTTTTATCCTTCGATCCAAAGACCAACAAGGTAGTGGTAGAAGGTTGCAACATGGTAACCAAGCACCAGAAGCCAAGTCAGGCTAACCCACAGGGCGGAATTGTTCGTAAGGAAGCAGCTTTGGATGCCTCCAATGTAATGCTTGTTGTAGATGGACAGGCTACCCGCGTAGGATTCAAGCTTGAGAATGGCAAGAAGGTTCGCGTGGCTAAGAAGACCGGTAAGGTTATTGACTAAGAGAAAGGAGGAATAAAGGATGGCTAGATTAAAGGAAATTTACAATAGCGAAATCAAAGAAGCTATGCAGAAGAAGTTTAACTATAAGAATGTTAACGAAATTCCAAAGCTTGAAAAAATCGTCATCAACATGGGTGTTGGTGAAGCAAAAGAAAATTCCAAGGTTCTCGACAGTGCAGTACGTGATTTAGAGATCATTACCGGACAGCATGCCGTAACAACAAAGGCAAGAAAGTCCGTTGCGAACTTCAAGATCAGAGAGGGACAGGCAATTGGATGTAAGGTTACTCTTCGCGGAGAGAAGATGTACGAGTTCGCTGATCGTTTGATCAACTTGGCTCTTCCTCGAGTAAGAGACTTCCGTGGTGTAAACCCCAATGCCTTCGATGGTAGAGGAAACTATGCCCTTGGAATCAAAGAGCAGATTATTTTCCCTGAAATCGAGTTCGACAAGGTAGATAAGGTTAGAGGAATGGATATCATCTTCGTTACAACTGCAAAGACTGACGAAGAGTCCAGAGAGCTTCTTACCCTGTTCAATATGCCTTTTGCGAAATAATCGGAGGAAAAAATGGCTAAATTATCAATGAAATTAAAGCAGCAGAGACCTGCAAAGTTCTCCACAAGAGAATACACAAGATGTAAGATTTGTGGACGTCCCCACTCTGTACTTCGTAAGTACGGAATCTGCCGTGTATGCTTCCGTGAGTTAGCATATAAGGGAGAGATTCCAGGGGTGAGAAAAGCATCTTGGTAAAATGATTGTAAAACGAATATCGATTGCATCAGCATTCGATATTTCGTTTGCAAAGAGGATAGTGCATAGGGCGCATCCTCATAGATAAAAAGAAAGGATATCCGTAAAAATGAGTATGAGTGATCCAATCGCAGATATGCTTACAAGAATTCGTAATGCCAATACTGCAAAACATGACAGCGTATGTATCCCAGCATCTAAGATGAAGCAGTCTATTGCTGAGATTCTTCTGAAGGAAGGTTACATTTCCAGCTGCGAGTTAGTTGAAAATGGAAAGTTCCAGGACATTAAGATCGGACTGAAGTACGGTTCCAACAAGAATGAGAAGATCATTTCCGGAATTCGTAGAATTTCCAAGCCGGGTCTTCGTGTATACGCCGGCAAAGAGAATATGCCTAGAGTACTTGGTGGACTAGGTACAGCAATCATTTCCACAAACCAGGGTGTAATCACCGACAAGGAAGCAAGACAAAAGG
>CAUUUY010000297.1:0-2745 GCA_963548305.1 uncultured Oribacterium sp. | reverse complement strand
TGTGTCTGTGCTACCGCAGCCTGTGTTTCTGTCGGCTGAACCTGAACCGCCTGAGTAGTGCCCTGCTGAGTTGTTGCTACGATGTAGTCATCGTCTCCCTCATTAATATCCTCAATAGCATCTGCGATATTTTCCCAGAGGCTGTCATCAGAATCATACTCAATAATGTCACGAATATCGATATTCTTATCAGCTACCAGCTTTGCAATTTCGGAAATCTTCATCTTTGCCAGCTCTTTGGCATTTAAGGAGCTGGCCTTATTGGCAAGGTTCAGTACGAACACAGCCTTTCCTAAGGAAATGTTATTTTTCCTGGCAAATGCGGAAGCATTGTTATTCTGACTGGAAATCACCTGATGAAAGACTGCTGCATTCATATCTTCCGTGGACAAAGCTATCTCCATTTCTTTCACCACCAGCTTACGAAGATTATCCGCCTTCTTCTGATCCTTATTCTGCACGGTTACCAATACGCCCTTGGTGTCCTTCGTCATATAGCCTTGCTGCACCATGGACCCTACGATAGCATTTAATGCCACCTGTAAATCCACGTTCTGTAAATCCATACCAGAAAGAACCTTATCACCGTCGCCGTTGGTTGCATAAGCTTCTAATACGCGGTTCTTTTGGTTGGTAAGAAGCTCAATTCCCGGGTTTACATCCAAGTCCACCAAGCTATCCACCATTAAGTTTCCTCTGTAATAAAAGATTCCCCCAACTAGCAATACCAAAGCTACGCAAGCTGCTGCCAACTGCATCACTGTTTTTAATCCTGGACTTGTACGCTTACTCTCGATTCTTCTTACCAGCACTTTTTCCATCTTTGCACCCTCTTCCTTGGAATCCAGTTCTGCGGTAATCCTATGAAATAAGTCATCGGGAATAAGATTTTGAACAGCCTCTTGAAGCTCTTTTTCCATATTTTCCTGCTTCATCTTACTCATCCTTTCCTAAATGATCCTGCAACTTCTTGATACTTCTTTGGTATTTGGATAAAACCGTGTTTAAGTTTTTTCCTAAATACTCTGCAATCTCCCGATTCTTCCATCCTGCCACGGCATGAAGAAAAAGAATCTGCCTTTCCTCTTCCTCCAGGATTTCCATGGCGGATTCCAAAAGCATTCTGTGGTCTGCATTTTCCACGAAGGAAAAGGAGTATTTGGCGTCCACCGCCTCTTCCACTTCATGAATACTTTCTTTGTTTTTCTCTCTTCGGAAATGCATCAGGGTGAAGTTCTTGGCAATCCGGAATATCCAGGCCATAGCCTTATTTCCCCCGTGATAAGAAGCTGCATTTTCTGCAATGCTTACATAGGTTTCCTGCAAAACATCCTCTGTGTCAAACTTGTTTTTTGTTAAAGAAAGAACATAGGCATACAATGGAGTGATGCTTTTCTCATATATGATTTTAAGCGCTTCACGGTTTCCCTTTGCCAGGGAGAAAATAAGTTCATCTGAAATTTCTTCCTGCCCGGGAAAATCCGCAATCAGCATACTCACATTGATCATGTTTTTCGTCCTTTCATATGTACAATGCACAGAGAGGGCATTTTATTGCAAAGAAAATCAACTTTGTATAGTTTTTATATTTGTGCTAGGGAAAAGTACATTTTCTTTGGCCAATTTGATGGCAACCTTCTCGTTTACCCGGTTATAAAGGGTCCAATAGGATTCCGTATCCACCCAAAGGCGGATACTAAACTCTAAGTAATCTCTTCCTACTGCGGAGAGTCCCACAAAGGGTTCAGGGTGCTTTCTTACAAGTTCATCCCCCTGAATACAAGAATGTAAATATCCCTTTATTTTCTCCACATCCTCATCCCGGCTAAGCTGATACACAAGATCCACTCTTCTAAAACGCTCCGCACTATAGTTAATAATGTTGGCATTCATCAAAGTACCGTTGGGAATGGAAATCCGCTTATTGTCTGCAGAAAGAATAATGGTATAGAAAATGCTGATTTCCTGTACGATTCCCTCTTCCGTACCGGTCTTAATATAGTTGCCGACCCTGAATGGACGGAACAGCAGAAGCATAATGCCTCCGGCAAGGTTGGACAGGGATCCTTGCAGGGCTAAGCCTATTGCCACACCGGCGGAAGCCAAAAGGGTGATGATAGAAGCAATGGGAATTCCCAATATACTGACACAACTGATTCCCAAAATAAGATAAAGACACAGGATGATGGTTTTAAAGAAGAAGTTACGAACAGTAGGATCAATCTTTCCGGATATTGGTGTTTTGGGAAGGAACTGTCCCAGCTTTTTGATGACAAAACGGCCTATCAAAAAAACGATTAAAGCCAAGAAAAATTTGCCCAGGAAACGGGTGAATCCCAAAGCCAATCCATTTCCAAAGTTTTGGAAGCTCCAAACCCGAATTTCGTTTTCAATAGTTTCTACCTGATTCATTATTCCTCCGATACACAGAATTCTTCTTTGAGAATTCCGTGTTTCTTTTATTTCTCTAATTCCTCTTATTCCTTTTATTAATTAAAATATTAGAATAATATAAATGGTGTAAAAATGACCCCCAAGGTTAGATTTCTTGGGTCTAACTTTTGGGGGTCATAGGTACTTGTATGGTTCATCCATCTAAAAGAAATAATTTTTTATTCCTCTACATATTCTCCGTCTTCTACGAAAACATCATTCTTATGACTGAAAACAAAGAGAATACGGCAAATAGAAATTACAGATGCCAAGATAGCAAAGAGATTAGAATCGTTAATGTTGCTCATCTTG
>CAUUUY010000296.1:0-2764 GCA_963548305.1 uncultured Oribacterium sp. | reverse complement strand
GGTTCTGGACTGTTCCCTGGAAACTCTGGGTAAAGAAACTCCATATTTACTCATAATTGTCTGGGTAAATCCTGAGCAATCCGCTCCGTGGGTCAATGAAGTCCCGCCCCAAACATAGGGGTTTCCTACAAACTGACAGGCAAAGTTTACCAAATCGCTTCGTCTCTTTGCCGCAATATTGGCTCTATCCTGTGCCGGTCTATAGGAAATGGCCTCGATTAAACCGTAGTTTACGGTAACATTGTTATCTCTTGTGGAAACATAGGCTCCCTGATCCCCCTCCTGATCATCTCCGGAATCTAAGTCCAGCTGTACCCATCCATCCAGCTGATTAACCACGGAATATCTTTGATCTCTTGTAACCTTGGTCCAGGCATTGGATTCCGTACTGGGATTTGCCCGGACGTTTAAGGCATCCGTATTGACTGTTGCCATAACCTGGGCATGGGCAAGAGCCAGCTGCTCCGCTTCCTTCCCTTGCGCCACCAGCTCCGACTTTACATAGCCGGTGATTTCTCCGGAACGGATTTTCAGCCAACCGTTTTCTTCCCCTAAAATATCTCCTCCCGCATAGCCCGGGAATTTTCCGATAATGTTGTCAATACCCTTGTCGGCAGGGTCGGAACGGATATTGATATAGTCTTGGGCCTTTGATACACCGAGGTGATCATACTGGTTTATAACCTTTTGCTTTAAATTGTAGCTCCGTGCCTCATCCAAGCCGTATTCCAAACTTACATTTTCCGCACTGGAAGATATATAAGCCTCTTCCACCCCTTCGATGGTATCCGCAGAAATTTTCAGATAATCCTTTCCGCTTCTTCCCAATACAATATATCGTTCCCCCTTGGCACAGGAGCCTAAGGTATTTCCGTCAATCTTCTCCGGAGTAGAACGAATACGAAGCTTCTCCGCCAAGATGGTAACTCTTGGCTCCATATATTCCTTGGCCTTTTCCTTCGCTTCCTCTCCCTCCAGCAAAAACTGCTTGGAAATATAGCCGTCCAAACCTCCGGAACGGACCTTCACCCAGTTCTCCGTTCCCGCTGCGGGAGACTCTAAAATCTCCACTCCTGCTCCATTTTTTAAAATTCCGATAATGTTTTGAATATCATTTTCATTAGGCTGGGAACGGAAGTTAATAAAGCTGGAATCACACTGTACCAGTCCCAGATTGGTATATCGGGAAAGAGCAAGTTCCTCTTCCTCCTGTTTTCTTTCTTCCACCTTTTTGGCAAGCTCTGAGGAACTGGCTTTCTCATCCACTACATCCTCCAGGTTGGAAGCGGAAGCCTCTTTCGTTACCGGCTTCTCTTTGCTTTTTCCGCAGGCTGAAATACTGCAAAGGCAAAGCAAAATCAATATGGCATATTTTTTCATCGGCAAAATCATATCCTTTCTTTCCCAACGGAAAGCATACTATGAACTCTCATAGCCGGCTTTTTGCTTAAGTACTATCTAATCCTTTAAGCAGATAAAAGCTCCCTGCAGTCCTCTTTTTCCCTGACTGTAACGGTGAGAAAAAAACAGTTCCGGGTTCTCCATGGTGCAATAACCACTGATGGAAATATGCTCTTCCTTAATCCCGGAATCCAGTGCTATCCTACGGTTTAAATCCCATAAATCCAGTTGAAATTTATCCTTTGAAATCCTTTGAATAGGAGAACTTGAATTCTCTCCTACATCCGGATAATCCTCCAGGAAGGAAAGAGCTAAGTCTTCCGAAACAACGTATTGCTCCTTACAAATGCTGGGGCCGATGGCAATAAGAATCTCCGCAGGATTTGAAGAGAAATGTTTTCTCATTTCCTCCACCACGTTTTGAAGAATCTTCCCCTTGGTGCCTCTCCAGCCGCTATGACAGGCGCCCACCGCTTTATGGATCGGATCATAAAATAAAATCGGAACGCAGTCTGCAGAAAAGCAGGAAAGGATAAGGCCCTCTTCATCCGTGATTAAAGCATCTATTCCCTCATAATCTCTATCCTTTGTAATCCCCTTTCCCCTGTCCTTCATGCCTACCTTCAGTACCTTGGTTTCATGGCTTTGCTTGCTAAGCACAAAGTCTTCCGGGGTTTTTCCGAAACGCTCTCCGATTCTCCGGAAATTTTCCAGGACGTTTTCCTTGGCATCCTCCACGGAGAAGCTTAAGTTTAAAGAAGCCAAATGCTCCTTGGACACGCCTCCCTTCCTGGTGGAGAAGCCATGCTGTATCCCTGTTTCTCTTTGGAAAAGGGGAGATTCCACCATTGGGAAAATGCCCGTGCTGATTGTATATTCCACCAAAGGAAAGGGATGTTCCTTAAGCTGATTCATTTATCCTCCTATAGACTTTATGCATTTTTCTCTTCTTCCAAAATCTTTCGAAGAGCAGATGCCTCGGGAAGGGGTAAAACCGCGCCATCCAAGCCTGCTTTCTTTGCACCCTCAATGTTTTCCGTTAAATCATCTATAAAAAAGCAATCCTTTGCTTCCAAAGAAAAATGCTTTAAAAATCTTTCATAAATAATATCCTGAGGCTTCATGCAATGAAAGGCCGCAGAATAAAAAATTCCGTCAAAATATTCCGATCCGGGAAGCACTTCCCTCCAAATCGGAACCAGCCGCATGGAAGCATTGGACAAAAGATAAATCTTTCTTCCCTGCTCCTTCTCCTCCTTTAGGATTTCCGCCACTCCCGGGATTTTTTTCATATTGAACTTATCCCAGTTTTCAAAACAGCTCTTACAAAGCTCTGCCACCTGGGGTGAACTGCAACGTTTCA
>CAUUUY010000295.1:0-2772 GCA_963548305.1 uncultured Oribacterium sp. | reverse complement strand
TGAGACTCTCCGTAGGGCATTAAGGCTCCTCCTAAGAAAGAGAAGAGAAACATGAAAATCAAAACCACCATACCCAAAACCGCAATACGGTTTCGGAAAAAACGCTTTGCCACCATTGCTCCGGGGGAGAGGGTTTTGACACGGCGGTCATCACTTAAAGAATATTCAGCATTCTTCGATGCATTAGCATCGCTATACTCTTCCGTATTCTGCACAGTTTCTTGTGTAGTTTTATCTACAGAATTTTCTAAATCAGACATCTTTTCCCCTCCTTTCCTAATCAATGCGAACTCGAGGATCTACTACGGCATATAAAATATCCGTAAGCAGGTTTCCAATCAAGGTCAAAACGGCAATAAACACTAAGTAAAACATGGAGAACGGAATGTCTCCTGAAATCATAGCCTGATAAGAGGTGTAGCCGATTCCCGGAATGGAAAAGAGCTGCTCCGTAATCATGGCTCCGGAAAATAATCCCGGAAGGGAGGTACCCCAGATGGTTACCAGCGTAATCAAAGTATTTCGGAAGGCATGATGATAGATTACCCGTCCCTCGGAAAGTCCCTTCGCTCTTGCAGTACGGATATAATCCGAATTTAATACCTCCAGCATATTGGTACGAATATATCGCATATACGCTCCGATGCTGGCAATCAGAAGGGTAAGAATCGGTAAAACCAGGTGTAAAGCAATATCCATCTTCTTTCCGCTTGGAGAGAGAATATCATAATTTCTTCCCACCAGTCCGCCTAAGTCGAACCATTGTAATTTCACGGAAAATACCAGCTTCAAAAGGGAAGCTGTGAAGAAGGTAGGAAGGGAAATTCCTGCCAAAGCCACGATGGAAATTACATTATCCTGCCAGGAATACTGCTTGGTTGCCGCAATAATGCCCAAGGGCACGGAAATCGCAAATTCCAAAACCATAACCACAAAGCTCATGATAAAGGAAATACCTACTACCTCTTTAAATTTCTGGGTAACCGGCACGGTATACTTCCAGCTGTCTCCGAAGTCTCCTCGAAGAGCCTTGCCCAACCAGGCAAAGAATCCGGGCACAATGCCCTTGTCCATACCGTAAGTAGCCTCCAACTGCTGCATCCACTCTTCAAAGCTTTTGGAGCCCGGCTGTTGAGACTTCTGTCTGGCGATCTGCTCCAAATAGGAGGTTGGTAGAGATCGCATTAAAATATAAAGCAAGAAAGCCACGATAAACAGAATCACTACGGACCATAATAATCGTTTGATAATATACTTTTTCACTGAAAAACCTACTCTTCCATATCAAGAATAGCCGCATTCCTAAAGCTTCAGGAAACGCGGCTATTACCCGAAAAATGTAGACGGAACAATCTGTTTACTTTTACTTTGCTAATTGAAGATTCTCAACTTCAGCATACCACTTATAGAATGGGCTGATATCCGGAGTAATGGTATCCACCTGAACACGCTGTGCAGAGAAGATAGTTACTTCCTTTCTCTGGTAGATTGGTACCTCGCAGGACCAGTCGATAATCTTGTCAAGACAAGCCTTATACATGGTCTTACGGTATTCCTGATCCGTTGACTCTCTCGCCTGAAGAATCATGGTATCCAAATCCGCATCCTCAATCTGGTACATATAGTTGGAACCGCCGGGAGCTGCTCCGCCATTTGCAATATCAGAGTAATATACCTGGAACATATCCGGATCCGGTGTTGCCTGCCAAGCCGCACACCACATCTCTGCCTGCTTAGCCTGAATCTTATTCCACATATCGGAGCTGTTGGAAATATCGTTAATGGTAAGCTTCATACCGATTTCCGCTAAGGCCTTCTGTGCCTCTGTCAAAATCATAAAGGAGGGGTGGTCTCCGGTTCCGGAACCGGGGATGATAACCTCATATTCCATCTTTGCTCCTGCAGGAGCTGCTGTAATCTTTCCGTCTGCTACGGTGTAGCCTGCCGCCTCTAAGAATCCTAAAGCCGCCTTCTTTGCTGCTGCATATTTATCCTCATCGGACATTCCGGAGGTATAAATGGGTTCTCCCTTTGCATCCTTGGAGAAAGCAATCTGATAGCCGTCATCGGTAGGATGAGGTGCTGCCCAGGACGTATTGGTAATCGGATAATTGATTACACTTGCTCTGTCTCCATAGTAGCTGCTTACCGCAAGGTCTCTGTATACAGAGAAAATGGTAGCAAAGGCACGACGAAGATTCTTGGAAGCTTCACTTCCCGGCTCATTGTTTACAGAAACATTGTGGGCGTTAATACCGATGTATCCATAACCTAAGGCATCTACAGCAGAGGTATAGACCTTATCTCCGGAGATTTCTCCGTTGCTGTTTGCCTTCTTAATGGCATCTGCAATCTCATTGGTATAGCTTGGGTTGGTTACATCTGCTGTTCCTGTCAAGACTGCATTTACACGGTCAGGCTGTGCAACATAGTTCACCTTTAAACTCTTGGTCTTCGGTGCGCCGAGATAGTAGTTCTCGTTTGCCTTCATGGAAACCACACCGTTTTCATATTTCTCAAAAACATAGGGACCTGCACCTAAAGGCTGGGTGGTCTTTGCACGAACACTGCTTAAATCTCCCTTGGGGAAACCGAACTTATTGTTCGCATAGTCATACTGGGCAGGATCTCCATAGTAGTGTAATGGAGAGATGGCCATAGTAAGCTGATAAATTGCCTGAGCGTCCACCTTGGTTGTAATTACACGTACGGTGTTGTCTCCGGTCTTCTGAATACCGCTGATATTGGGAGCGGAATTACCGGTCTCCACAC
>CAUUUY010000294.1:0-2773 GCA_963548305.1 uncultured Oribacterium sp. | reverse complement strand
CCGTACACGAATCATTTCTTTTGTAGGACTGATATTCTTATCCTTGGATTCTTCCACAAGATTATAGAAACGATTCAGGAAACGATAAACTCCATCAATTCCTCTATCATCCCATTCCGCATCCAATTCGGGGGGACCTACAAAAAGCTCATAAAGTCTAAGAGCATCACAACCGTAATCCCTAACCAGATCATCGGGAGAAACTACATTTCCCATGGACTTGGACATCTTAATACCGTTTTGTCCTAAAATCATTCCCTGATTAAAGAGCTTTACAAAAGGCTCCTTAAATCCTACCACACCGATATCATAGAGGAATTTTGTCCAGAAACGGGAATACAAAAGGTGTAAGACCGCATGCTCCACGCCTCCGATATACATATCCACCGGTAGATATTTATCAGCCTTCTCTCTGCTGACCAATGCCTTGTCATCATGATTGTCTACATAACGCAGGAAGTACCAGGAAGATCCCGCCCACTGAGGCATGGTATTGGTTTCCCGTTTTGCCGGACCTCCACACTTGGGACAAGTGCAGTTTACCCAGTCAGCAATGCCGGCCAAGGGAGATTCTCCTGTTCCGGTAGGCTCATAGTTTTCTACCTCAGGCAGCTTTAAAGGAAGCTCTTCCACCGGTACCGCTACATTTCCGCATTTCTCACAATGTACGATAGGAATCGGCTCTCCCCAGTATCTTTGTCTGGAGAAAACCCAGTCTCTGAGCTTAAAGCTTACGGTCTTCCGGCCGAAGCCTCTTTTCTCCACCTCATTAGCCGCTTCCACCTTTAATTCGGAGGACTCTCTTCCATTCCATTCTCCGGAGTTAATCATAATACCGGAGGCTTCCGTATATGCCTCTTCCAGCACTTCTTCCTTCCCGTCCTTGGAAATAACCTGAACAATGGGAAGATCAAACTTCTTGGCAAAAGCAAAGTCCCTGGCATCATGAGCAGGTACACACATAATGGCTCCGGTTCCGTGATCTGCCAATACATAGTCGGAAATCCAAATAGCACACTTCTCCCCATTTAAAGGATTAATGGCATAGGCTCCGGTAAACTCTCCGGTTTTATCCTTGTCATTCACCGCCATTCTTTCCACGTTGGACTTATTGGCTGCCATGGAAATATAGGCTTCTACCTTTTCTCTTTGGGCATCCGTACAAATCTTCTGCACCATAGGATGTTCCGGAGCAAGAACAAGGAAGGTGGCTCCGTAAAGCGTGTCAGGTCTTGTGGTGAAAACAGTAATCTTATCTTCTCTTCCCTCTAAAGCAAAGTCCACCTCCGCTCCGTAGGAACGACCAATCCACTCTGCCTGCATCTTCTTAACCTTTTCCGGCCAATCCAATTCCTGCAAATCATCCAATAAGCGATCTGCATAGTCGGTAATCTTCAGCATCCACTGTCTTAAATTCTTCTTGGTAACTGCCGTACCGCAACGTTCACACTTACCATCCACTACTTCCTCATTGGCAAGTCCTGTTTTACAGCTTGGACACCAGTTAATAGGGAACTCCTTTTCATAAGCCAGTCCCTTCTCAAACATTTTCACAAAAATCCACTGGGTCCACTTATAGAAGTTGGGATCAGTAGTATTCACTTCCATGTCCCAATCGTAAATGGCATTAATCTGCTGTAACTGTCGCTTAATGTTCTCCACATTTTTCTTTGTGGTGATAGAAGGATGAATTCCCATCTTAATGGCATAGTTTTCAGCAGGCAAGCCGAAGGCATCCCAGCCCATGGGATGAATCACATACTTTCCCTTAATGACCTGATAACGGGACCAAGCATCGGAAATCACGTAGCCTCTCCAGTGTCCTACATGCAATCCGGAACCGGAGGGATAAGGGAACATATCTAAGCAATAGTATTTTTCTTTCTTCTCGTCCTTTGGGTTAATGGGATTTTTCTCCCAAAATTCCTGCCACTTCTTCTCTACGGCAGCATGATTATATCTAGCCATTTTTTCACCTCGAACTTTCTATGATAACGAATGCCATTTTATAACCCCTACTCTGTCTCGTCAAGCTTAGGATAGGGCTTCCTTGCACTTTCAAAGCCGTTGTCCTTGGTAATATGCAATCGATCACAAGCTTTAAAAAATAGTTTACTGTTTTTTCTGGATAAGGAAAATTCTTCTCTCAAGTCCTCTACAGTGATTTCTCCGTTGCTCTGTAATTTTTCCAAAGTAAATTCTTTTAACTTGGAAAATAAATTACCCAAAGTATAATATTCCCCTTCCAGTTGCACCAGGGTTCCTTTCTCTTCCAAACAAGCAACGATATCCAACAGGATTTTTTCTTCCTCCTTGCTCCATAAGGGCTCCGTAATTTTCGGGAAAGAAAATTTAGCCTTTTGCATCAGAGTAATCAAAGTATTGGCAATCTTGGTATATTTTTCATCCTTTTTCATCTTATAATCTTTTAGAGCTAGAATATCATAAGATATTCTGAAAATTTCCTTTTCACGCCAATATTCCAGAAGTGCTTTATATATGTTTTTGTTGTAAGAACTAAAAAAACGACTGTACAATACCGATGTTTTTTCTCCCATTTTATAAGGATTTCTTTGATAAAAATCCTTCATATAGTATTGAATTTGCTTTTCCTTCTCTTCCAGATCCTCCCTGGGAATCAGATACTTTTCTCCCTGCAAAAGGATGCTGGTAATTTCTCCTGTTTCTTCCTTCTCTCTTAAGGCATTTTCAATATTGCCATATCCGGGAAAAGCTTTTCGAATAGCGGAAAGCGCCAGAAAATTGCCTTTTT
>CAUUUY010000293.1:0-2787 GCA_963548305.1 uncultured Oribacterium sp. | reverse complement strand
GATTCTCCTTAGCAAGTGGAGAGAGGACGTTCCCTTTGTGGATCCCATGTGCGGTGCGGGAACCTTTCCCATAGAGGCGGCTATGATTGCGGCTAAGATTGCTCCCGGAATGCATAGACATTTTACGGCGGAAGCCTGGGAAAACCTGATTCCTAAAAAGGAATGGGACTATGCTTTGGAGGAGGCAGGGGATGAAATTGACCGTAGCCTATTAGAAAGCAAGAAGAATTCCTATGGAAAAATGGTGGATATTCAGGGCTATGATATAGATCCTGCCATGATTCCGGTTTGCCGTGAAAATGCGGAGCGGGCAGGGGTTGGAAAGCTCATCCATTTTCAGGAAAGAGAAGTGGGAAAGATGTCCCACAGTAAGCGAGGAGGCTTGATTTTAACCAATCCTCCCTACGGAGAGCGAATCGAGGATAAGAGAAATCTGCCTCTGTTATATACGGAGCTTAGAGAGGCTTATGAAGATCTGGATGATTGGCGACTTTGCTTAATCACCGCTTACGAGCAGGCGGAGAAATACCTTGGGAAGGCGGATAAAAACAGAAAGCTTTACAACGGTATGATGAAAACCTATTTTTACCAGTACAATGGTAAAGGGAGAAAATAATGCGGATTTTATTTGCCACCCATAATCAACACAAGTTAAGAGAAATTCAGGAGATTCTGTCTAATTTCCCCGGAACCATTCTCTGTGCCAAAGATTTAGGCATGGATCAGGAGGTAGAGGAAAACGGGACAAGTTTTCTGGAAAATGCGGAAATCAAGGCCAGAGCCCTATATAACTTTGCCAAAGCGCAGGGACTTTTAGAGGAAGATGACCTGGTTATGGCGGATGATTCCGGCCTGTCCATTGAAGCCCTGTCCTTTGGTCCCGGAATATATTCAGCCCGATTTTTGGGAGTGGATACACCCTATCCCGAAAAGAATCGTCGTATCCTGGCTATGATGGAAGAAAGCAGCAGTAAAAGCAGAATGGCCTACTTTAGCTGCGCCATTGTTGCGATTTTTGCGGATGGAAAGCTTTTGCAAACGGAAGCCAGATGCACGGGAGAAATTGCAAAAGAGCCCGGTGGAGAAGAGGGCTTCGGCTATGACCCCATTTTCTACCTTCCGGAATACAGAAAAACCGCTGCGGAGCTTTCCAGAGAAGAGAAGAATAAGGTTTCCCATAGGGGAAAGGCTCTTCGAAAGATGGAAAGAATGATTCAGGAAGAGCAGGAAAAAAGAGATTCTGCCCGCTTTTCAAAAGCAGGGCAGGAGCAGTCGGGAAAAGCCAAGGAAGCAAAGGCGGAGCACAAGGCGGAGAAAGAATCCGGGGAAAAGCCGGAAAAAGAGGAGGATGCCGAAAAGGGACAGAAACTTGTCGAAAAGGGACAGGAAGCTGCTCGGGAAGCGAAGACTAAGATAGCCGGCAGAATCGATTCTTCTTCGGAGGAAAAGATTTTGGTACTTTCCGATAACCATAGAAGACTGGACTATGTGGAAAAGGTTCTTCGTCTGCATCCGGATATATCCATGTGTATTCATCTGGGGGATTCGGAGGGAGAAGGAGAGGTACAGGCGCTTTTGCCTAAGGGCTGTGAGTCCTATTTTGTACAGGGAAACAATGACTTTTTTTCCTATTTGCCCAAGGACGTGGAAGTTCGTATCGGAAAAGAGCGATGCTTTTTGACCCACGGCCATCTCTATGGGGTAAACTTCGGTTTGGAGCGTCTTTCGGAAGAGGCAAGAGACAGAAATTGCAGTATGGCATTCTTCGGACATACCCATAAGCCCTGTAACAAAGTGGTGAACGGGGTGCACTGTATCAATCCGGGATCCATCAGCTTTCCCAGACAAGAGGATAGAAGACCATGCTATAGCCTGCTGTTTTTGGACCAAAAAGGAAATCTTAGAGTGGAAATGCATAAAATTTAGGAGGATAAAATAATGTACATGGCAGAATTTGTGGAGAGAATGAAGGGAATTCGGATTTGTCCGGTTTTGGTAATTGAGGATAAAAATGACGCCATTCCTCTGGGAAAGGCTTTATTGGAGGGAAAACTGCCGGTGGCGGAGGTTACCTTCCGTACGGCGGCAGCAAAGGAATCCATCGCGCTAATGGTAAAGGAATATCCGGATTTATATGTGGGTGCGGGAACGGTGATTACCCTGCAGCAGTGTAAAGATGCTGTGGAAGCCGGTGCCAAGTTTATTGTAAGTCCTTCCTTTTCCCATGAAGTGGCAGCTTTTTGCAGAGAGAGAGAAATTCCCTATTGTCCCGGCGTTTTGACTCCTACGGAGATCAGCATGGCCATGTCTTATGATATTCCTGTGGTTAAGTTCTTCCCGGCAGGACAGTTTGGCGGCGTACAGACCATCAAGAGCTATGCGGCAGTGTTCCAGAACCTGTATTTTATGCCCACCGGTGGAGTTAATCTTCAGAATATCGGAGAATATCTTTCCTTCTCCAAGGTGCTTTGTGTGGGAGGAACCTGGCTGTGTAAAAAAGAATTTTTGGAAACCAAGGATTTTGCCTTGATTACCAAGAATTGCCTGGAGGCCTATGAATTAAGTCACTAAAGCTTTGCTGTTTTGTAAAGAAAGGAAAGGGGCTATTTTTACGGCCCCTTTTTTGAAATTCAAGCAGAGAATAAGCCTTTGTAAACAGCGAAAATTTTTTCTTGACAAAGTATTGGGGATTCGCTAATATATGAGAGTCGCACAAAATGCGAAATGATTCAGTAGCTCAGCTGGATAGAGCAACGGCCTTCTAAGCCGTGGGTCGGGGGTTCGAAT
>CAUUUY010000292.1:0-2789 GCA_963548305.1 uncultured Oribacterium sp. | reverse complement strand
GCTTGGAGGATCGGATGAATCATCCTGTGGGATTGCTTTCCGGCGGACAAAGACAGGCTCTTACTCTTTTAATGGCCACCATGGTAACGCCGAAGCTGTTGCTTTTGGACGAGCATACAGCGGCATTGGATCCGAAAACCGCGGATAAGGTATTGGAACTGACCCGAAATATTGTGGAAGAGAGAAAAATCACCTGCCTGATGATTACCCATAATATGCATCAGGCTTTGGAACTTGGAAACCGAACTTTGATGATGGATCAGGGAAATATCGTTTTGGATTTATTCGGGCAGGAGAGAGAGGGACTTTCCGTAGATAAGCTGCTGGAGCTCTTTATGGCAAAGGCAGGAAAGGCATTGGACAACGATCGTATTCTTTTATCCTAAGAAGGGGAGGAGAGACTATGTTAAAGAAAGACTTTGTAATAACTATTGGCAGGCAGTACGGTTCCGGAGGAAGAATTGTGGGAAAGCGTTTGGCGGAAAGCCTGGGGATTCCCTTTTATGATGAGGAGATTTTAAAAATCACCTCAGAGAAAACCGCCATTGGAGAGCAGTATTTTCGTCTGGCAGATGAGAAGGCCGGAAGCAATGTGCTGTTTAAAATCGTGGATTCCTTAAAGCCCAGATTGGGAAAGCCTAGTTTATCTGAGGACATCGTGAGCCCCGAGAATCTATTTCGTTTTCAAAGTCAGGTGGTGGTGGAGCTGGCGGAGCAGGAATGCTGTATTATTGCCGGTCGTTGTGCCAATGTGGTTCTTCGAGATGCCGGGAAGGAACATGTGGATTTCTTCGTTTATGCAGATATGGAAAAACGTATTGAAAGAACCATGGACTATTGTAAGGTGGATCGGGAAGAGGCTAAGAAGCGTATCAAGAAGATTGATAAGGAAAGAAAAGAATATCATCGTTATTATACCGGAGAAGAATGGATGAAACCGGACAATTACGATTTGATGATTAATGCTTCTCGCATCAATTATGATGAGATGGAATTGTTGATGAGAAATTATCTGCAAATGAAAGGCTATATCGAATGATAAAAAGCATCGCGGGAGCGGGAAAAGTAATAAAGGGCAGCTTAACGGTGCCCGGAGATAAAAGCATTTCTCACCGGGCGGTAATGTTTTCCGCCTTGGCCCAGGGAGAAACGAAAGTAAAAGGCTTTTTGCCGGGGGAAGATTGTTTATCCACCATTTCCGTTTTCCGAAAAATGGGCGTTTCTATAGAACAGGAGCAGGACAGCCTCCGAATTCAAGGCCTTGGTCTTCACGGTTTAAAGGCTCCGGGCGAAGCCTTATACTGCGGGAATTCCGGTACCACCATGCGACTGATGGCGGGAATTTTGGCGGGACAAAGCTTTTCCTCCTGCTTAACGGGGGATGAAAGCTTGGAAAAACGTCCCATGAAGCGAGTTTGTCTTCCCTTGGAAAAGATGGGGGCGAGAATCAAGATGCAGGGAGAAAAAGGCACGGCTCCATTGGAGATTAGCGGCTCTCCTCTGAAAGGGATTTGCTACGAAAGTCCCGTAGCTTCCGCCCAGGTGAAGTCCTCCGTTCTTTTGGCAGGGCTTTATGCCAAGGGGAAGACCTCCGTGATTGAACCGAGTCTTTCCAGAGACCATACGGAACGTCTTTTGGGAGCCATGGGTGTGGAATGTTCTACAAAAACCTTGGAGGATGGCAGAGTGGAGATTTCTTTGGAAGGAGGGCAGGAGCTTAAGGCTCTCCCCGGAGAGTATCTTGTGCCGGGAGATATTTCCTCTGCGGCTTACTTTATGGCTTCTGTATTTTTCCTTCCGGGATCCTCCTTACGGCTTAAGAATATCGGTCTGAATCCCAGCAGATGCGGAATTTTAACCGTATTAGAAAAGATGGGGGCGAAGATTTCCTTGGAAAATTGCTCTACAGTGTATGGAGAAGAAAGAGGGGATATTTATCTTGAATATAGTCCCCTAAAAGCCGTGGATATCGGAGGAGATTTAATTCCCCGTTTGATTGACGAGCTTCCCCTGCTGGCTATACTGGCTACGATTGCAGAGGGGGAGACCCGGATTTATGATGCGGCAGAGCTTAAGGTCAAAGAATCCAACCGAATCAAAGCCTGTGTAGAGAATTTACAGCGTCTGGGTATTTCTGCGGTGGAAACGGAGGATGGCATGATAATTCCGGGAAAAGGATCTGTTTTCTCCTTGGAAGGAAAGAGGATTCCCAGCTTTTTGGATCACAGAATTGCCATGAGCTTTTCCGTTTTAGGACTTCTCTGTAAGGCGGAAAATCCCATGCAAATTGAGGATTCCGAATGCATTCAGATTTCTTATCCAAATTTTTTCAAAGATTTTGAAAAAGTTCTTGACGAGGGATAAAATATTTGCTAATATACGCTAGTCGGTTTTGAATCGACTGAGGCGAATTGGTCAAGCGGTTAAGACGCAGCCCTCTCACGGCTGAATCCCGGGTTCGATTCCCGGATTCGTCACTCCCGAGCATTGCTCGGGTTTTTTTGTGTCTATTTTTCTTTCGTTTTTTATTTCTTTTCTTTTTTCTCTGATTTGGTACAATAGAGGAGCATTTAAAATAAAGGAGAAAGATAATGCACAAAAATCTTGTTTTGGATATGGGAAATGTTTTAGTCACCTATGATCCGGTTTGGGTGATTCAAGAATATACAGATAGAGAAGATTGGATTAAAGAAATTAAAGATGTGATGTTTTATTCCGGAGAGTGGATCCGATTGGATGCGGGGCTAATGTCTGAGGAGGATGCTTTGAAAGCATGGATGAAACGTTGC
>CAUUUY010000291.1:0-2803 GCA_963548305.1 uncultured Oribacterium sp. | reverse complement strand
TATACACAGAAAAAATATCCAAAACATATGTATTATATTGAAACATAGAAGGAACAGAAAACTCTGTCATTGAAAAGGTACATATTAGTCCGGCTACCGCAAGCCCAGATGGGCAAAGAGACGGTAAGATTACTTTCCAGACAGCGAAATTATCATTTCTGTAAGTAACAGCCATTCTAAGTTTATCAGTATCCAGATTTTCTATTCCAAGTAATAAAAACAGTACAGTAATAGGAAGATACGCCATCACCTCAACAAAGACGCATGCCCAAAATCCACTAATGGAGTATTGTATTATACTGGGTTGGAATATGCTAAGAATCTGAAGAATATAAATCCAACTCAAAGCATAAATATAAAAGGGTATGGGAATCGTTATCACAAAGAAATAACGATTCCATCCCTTTAAACGCTTGGAATTGCTAATATATAATGCCGCAAGAAACCCAAGTACTAAATTAATGATAGTCACTGCGACAGCTAACTTCAAACTATTTTTTAAGAGTAAAAATTGTCGCGTTCCAAACGAAAAGTCGAATAGACCTATCTCTTGAGCTAAAGTTCCAATAATTGGCAAAATAATAAATATGATATATATCAGCAAACCTATATACTTTTCTTTATTGGTAAATGGATTTTTCATACTTATTTTGCTGTAGCAAAGAGTTCTTCCATATCTTTAGCAGAGACTTCCATAGAATGATATATTTCCTCCAAGCTTAATGTCATCCCTTTTATGCCATTCTCTTTTGCATCTCTGATAGACAGGTCATAAAAACCATCTTCCACTAATTTTCTTTCTGTTTTTTCTTTTAAAATGTAATCAATAAATATTTTTGCATTTTCTTTGTTGGGTGCTCCTTTTATCAATGCAACCGTACTCGGTGTTACAAGGGTTCCCATTTGATTGTCTCCTTGATCAGGATAAACCATAGACACATGAGCACCATCTTCTATAGCTTCTCTAGCATCATCTGAATCTGTAAAGCCAATAGCAACCTGACCTTTCGCCGCCATATCTTTTGTCACTGAATTTCCATCAACCACATTCACGTCTAAATTAATAATATCTGTAAAAAATTTTTTTGCTTTTTCTTTTCCCCATTGTGCATACAAGGCTGCCGCCATAGTTTTCGTTGTTCCAAACATCGGATAAGCTATCGCTAGCTGCTTTCCTGAATATTTTCCACTGGTAAAATCTTCAATCGAAGTAGGAAAATCCTCTTTAGAAAGCAAATCATTATTTACCAAAAAGACTCTTGCTCTTCCTCCAACCGCAGTCCACATAGAACTGCTGGATTTATAATACTGTGGAATGTCTGCTGCTGAGGGGGAGGTATACGCATCAAGCACGCCTTGATTTTCCAGGGTAATAGTTTGAACAAACTCATTATTCCAAAAAACATCACAAATAGGATTATGCTTTTCAGCAATAATCCTATTCACTAATCCGGTTGTTTTATTTGCCTCTGTATCATAAACTACCTTGACTTTAATTCCTGTTTCTTTTTCAAAATCATTTATGATTTTTTCACTAAATACCTGATCAATTGCTGTATAAACAACCACCTCTTTTGATTTAGTTTGTGCTGCCCCACAGGCAATTAAACTACCCAAAAATATTGAAATTGCAATTAAAATAAAGCTTTTCTTCAAAATCATTTGAAACTCCTTTTCTATCACTTGACAGTTTGAATGCCTTTTCAAATATTTCTTTAAAAAGTGAGCTTTTGTATCACTAATTAAGTAAAAATAGATTATTTCATATATTCAAAACTGTCAAGTTGTATGAAGCTTCAAAGAAAGAAAGTCTTTGCTTATCCCTCTCCGTTTAACTTATGCAGGAAAGGAGATACTCCCTTATACAGTAAGAGGCAGAGAACTACGTCAATCATACCTTTCACAAAGGTAAAGGGCACGTTAAAGACAAGTAAAGCCTTTTCAATGCTGCCGATGGAGGGAAGAATCAGCTGATAGGCAGAAAGCACTACCTCTTTCGGCATGAAATTGTAATAGAAGGGGTAAACCACCAGGAGGTTGGAGGGATAGGAAATAGCCGCCATAACCACTGCACCAACAACGGAGGCAATAATTGCACCCTTCTTTGTCTTATTTCTCTGATAAATAAATCCTGCGGTACCTGCAAAGCTTGCCCCAAGGATAAAGTTGGAAAGCTCTCCTACGCCGAAGGATCCGGAGCTGAAGCCGTGCAAAACATTTTTAATGAGCTCCACCAAAACACCGGAAACCGGGCCCAGAGCAAAGGCTGCAATCAATGCCGGGAAATCCGAAAAATCAAACTTAATAAATGGGGGAATCAAAAAGGGGATGGGAAACTCAATCCACATCAAAATATACGCGATAGCGGATAAAATACCCGTAACCGCCAAAAATCCCACACTGCTCTTCTTCACACTGCTCACCATTCTTCCCTGACTTTCTGCTTTCATTGCTGTCCTCTCTTTCTTTGCATTCTCTGCAAGTCGCATTCTTCCGGTGGTTCTTTTAGAAAGGCTTTAGGACCGGGCATTTTCCTTCTTTTTTGTATTTTCAAAGGAATTCTTTTTTGTAAAACACCTTTGAAAATATAAAAAGCCCTGTACAAAAAGTACAGGGCAGAAAGCACAACGCTCGTCTTCTTCCATCCAGACTATACTGTTGGTACCGGAATCACACCGGTTCAACTGCTTTCGCAGGTCGCGGACTTTACCGCCAGTGGGGACTTACACCCCGCCCTGAAGAACATTCATTTTTACGATACTAAGAATACTCCTCTGCCAAAAACTTTGCAAGGAATATTTTC
>CAUUUY010000290.1:0-2807 GCA_963548305.1 uncultured Oribacterium sp. | reverse complement strand
ATTTCCCTCAAAGATTTTAACTTCATTATCCATCTTAAAACCTCTCATTTACTATGAACTATTGAATTCCCTTTTTGAAATCCTTTATATGCTTAAAAGTCCAAAGAACCTCTCTCAAACAAATAACAGATTTTCATTTTAACATTGTCATGAGCTTAAAAACACCTCTTTCCGTAAAGTCTCAAGGTAAATATTGAAATTACCACGCCTACCCTTATTCAAGATTCATATCACTTGCCCTGAAAGTTCTCCTATGTCATATGATATGAGCTGACTTCGATTCTTTCCTTCAAAGGAAGCTCGGGGAATTGGAGGCAGTTACATTCCATAATGACCGCTATTCCATGCTCATTTTCTTTTTCTACTCCTATCTCCGTAAAACCGCATTTTCTCCAGAAGCTCCTGCTTTGCATATTTCCTTTCATATAGGCCAGCCTTACTTTTTTATAGCCTCCGCTTTTCCATGCAGATAAAGCCTCTGTAATAATAGCGCTCCCTTTCCCTTTTCCGGACTCTTTACTGTCCATCATAAACAATCCGATGAAAATCGTATCTTTTTCCGGAAAGGAGAGAATAAAGTCCATAATGGCAATCAAACGATCATTTTCAAAAAAGCCAATATAGAATTTATCCTCAAGGCTTTTCCCCTCCGGTAATGCTTTTAAATCATTCAGCACCGTTTCCCTACATGGCTTTGGTGGACAATACAAAAAATACAGGGGATTGCTATTCTCCAGATGCAAAATCCCGGAGACATCCTCTTCCCCCATTTTTTTAATTTTGTATTTTGTAGACAGTTGGCTGATATTCAGCATACTTCTTTCGGACATTTCTACTTTACCTCATTATGCACGTATGATCTTAATTCTTCTTGATAACTTTACTTGCCAAGTGATATACCTGTTTTATCTCTTTACTATCCAAAGACCAGCTCTCTACTTCTTTACGAATGAAATCCGGAAATTTCTTACTGATGTCTCGTAAAGCATTGCCCACAGATTTTCTGACATACTCACTGGGATCTTCTTTTAAAGCGACTAAACGCTGAATGGCTTCTTCCGGGTGATCTTTAAAATAGGCTCTGCTTGTCCAGATTCTTAGCCCTTCTGTAACGGCTCTTCGAGCATTCGGCTCAGGGCTTTGTAACCATTCCGTAACCGTAGGGAGGGCTTTTTCCATTCCGATTTTTTTACAATACATATCAAAGGACTTCGCTAAAATCTCCTGCACTCTCCAGTTCTCATCCTTTGTAACTTCTTCCTTCATAAAATGGAGGATTTCTTCATCCTCAGATAAGTAGCCAAAAAGAAATACCCCATACATTCCCACTTGATAAACAGGAGATTGATAAGCTGCAAATGCCAAAGTCTTGCAATAAGCAAAATCATGGGATTGAAAATCCTGTAAAGCTCTACTTTCTTCCGTCTTGAAACCATTTTCTATCGAAGAAAATTCCTGTTCTAATGCGGCAATATATGCCTTCAAATCCACTCACCTCCTCAAGAGATTTGCTCTGCCCTTTTCTATTTTGCACTGACAAATCTCACTCAAAAAGCTCCGTCAATTCTGTTTATCTTCTCTAAAGATACCACACTTTCCCAAAATATTGATTCGCAAATCTCCATGTTTCCTCATTCATCATTGACCTTTTTGTTCGGTATCCGTATACATAATTAATTTCTTTCGGTGTTTTCCTGAAAAGTAGCCACCCGAAGAAAATCATAGTTAACGGAATAAGTAAAACCATAATGAACATGAATATCCAGAATCCCATTTGAAATTCCTCCATTACTTTTACTTCTAAAGCATTGATTCAGCCTCAGTTATACTTGTAACATTTTCCATGTACTCATAAAATTTCTTGTGTAATTCTCTCATTTCATCCGGTGCATTTATCGAATGTTGATACATGAACTTTTCACCAAAAGTACTTCTATATACAAATGACATAATAAAAGTCAATATCGGCAGCGGCACAAACAAAAAGATATTCATTTTCCATGGGGATAACTTGCCGCAGTTTTTCCTCACAAATTGGAGGTTTCGTTTTAGAGCTTTTGCTGTCTTACGCATAATCTTGTGTTCATAACCGGTTTTTGCGGGATTATCCGCTTCATAATATGCATCTGCAATAGGAACTACCATTGCAAGATGGCAAAGCTACCAAATGTGCATATCTTTCACTATCTGATATGGAATAGACGATTGTTTAAAAATCAAAGAAAGGCGTCTTACTCTATCCGTTCTCATTTCGGAAATCTCAGAAAAGGTAGTCGGTTGAATGATTTTCGGAGTAAGCGTGGCATCCAATACATCATCCTTAATCCTTCCTCCTGCACCCGGAAATGCCGGAAGGATTTTGCCTTTCCCACAAAGGTTCTCCCATTCATTGTAGTCATCCATAGAATTTGTCATTGTTACAATGCATTTGCTATTATTGGTTTTCAGTTCCTCAAGTGCCTGATATAACTGATTCTCTCTGACTGTCAAGAATATAAAATCATATTCGTCATCATCCTTGAGTTCAGACAAAACAGAAACATTTGCTTTTGTAAGTTTTTCTCTTTTCAAATAAAGCAGACCCTTCTTCTTGAGCGTTTCCAGTCTGGCTCCTCTTGCATAAACAGTAGTATCAAAACCCGCTTCGGCAAAAAGCGAGGCATACAGCGAGCCTATCACTCCCGGACCAAATATGAGTAATCTCACTTACAGACTCCTTTCTGCCATATGCAAAATATCCCTTATTTTTAAAACAGCTTATCCCAATCCTGCACGGATTCTATTACCGGAATCCAACTGTCTATTTC
>CAUUUY010000289.1:0-2844 GCA_963548305.1 uncultured Oribacterium sp. | reverse complement strand
TTTTAGCCTTCCCTTTTCAATCTTACTCCATTCTTATTCCCCTTCTTCTTTTCTGAGTCTTACCAAGTTTCTGACACTGCGGCGTCTTTCTTCTTCCAAAGCTGCATAATGCTTCTTGGTAGTATTTACGTCACTGTGTCCCAGTACATCCGCAACAAGATAGATATCTCCGGTTTCCTGGTATAAATTGGTACCATAGCTACTTCGTAATTTATGTGGAGTAATATGCTTAAGAGGAGTAACCTTTTGCGCGTATTTTTTTACCATCAGTTCTACGGTTCGAACAGACATTCTTTTATTTTGTAAGGATAGGAATAAAGCATTTTCGTGTCCGGCAGCCGGAATTTTACTCTTTCGTTCCTCCATATAAGCCCTTAAGCCTTGTTCCACCTCGTCGGAAAAGTAGATGGAAACCTCCTTGCCTCCCTTTCTATGGATACGAATGGCATTATTTTGGAAATCTACATCGGAGCAATTTAAACCTACGCATTCCGACACACGGATTCCGGTTCCCAGCATTAACTGCATCATAGCCAGGTCTCTGACTTGATTCTTCTCATGGTAAAGCTTTTCTTTTTTACTTAAATCTTCTCCGGACTCTACCTGATCCAGAAACTGTGCAACTTCTCCTTGATCCATACGAACAATCTCTTCCTGAGAAAGCTTCGGTAAGGAGAGAAGAGCGGTCTTATTCTCTTTGATTTGCTCAGTTTTATATAGATAGCCAAAGAAGCTTTTTAAGCTGGAAATTTTCCTTTTGATGCTCTTGTTATGATTTAAGACTTCAACTTCTTCAATTTGTCCCTCCTTACCGGTCTTTTTTTTCGTTCTATATTTCAAAAATTCCATATATTCCTCTAAATCTACCAGGGATAAACGATCTAAATCCCGAGCTTCAAAATCATAAATATTGGAACGAAGTTTTTTTTCCTCTAATAAAAATTGAAAAAACACCTTTAAATCATAGGCATAGGCAATCTTAGTTCTGGAGGAAGTAACTTGATCAATGCCACGAAAAAAAGAAGCACAAAAGGAGGGTAAATCCTTTTGTAACTGACGAAGCTTTAAAGTATTCTGTTTATCTAATTCTAAATGATATTGTAATGGCATAACGTATTCTCTCTAATAATGTTATTCACTCTAATAAGGTTATTCACGCTAATAAGCTTTTTCTCCATAATCAATACAGAGTAAATCGTTTAAGCTTGAAGTCGGATTTGATGGCATACCAAAGCCATATTCAAGCCAATGCATCTTAATTTAGTAGATTATAGCATACACCCTTTTTAAAAAGCAATAACTATTCGTTAAACAAGAGTTTAGCGAATAGTTATTTGTCTTTTCATTCTATCTTTTTCTAATTTGTTCTCTTCCAGGTCTTAGGAGAAAACAGAATCAACATAGGAAATATTTCCAATCTTCCTGCCAACATATCAAAGATCATAACCGCCTTTGAAAATGGCGAATAAATCGAGAAATTTTCTATTGGTCCAACCTTTGCCAATCCCGGTCCGATATTGTTAAAGGTTGCGGAAATTGCTGAAAAGTTTGTGGTGAAATCAAAACCGTCAAAGCTGATAAGAAAAATGGATATTATATAAACAAAGCAATATGCAATCAAATACGTACTTACCGAACGTACCACATTGTAATCCAGGCTTTTTCCTTCCAATCGAATCCTCTTGATGGCTTCCGGATGAATAATGAGGTGCAGCTCCTTCCCCATATTCTTCAATAAGATAATCAATCGGGAAACCTTTATACCACCTCCGGTGGAACCTGCACAGGCACCGGAAATCATTAAGAATAAAATCACCATTTGACTGGGTACTGCCCAATGATTGTAATCCAAAGTTGAAAAGCCTGTTGTGGTAATAATACTTCCTACCGTAAAAAAAGCATGGTGAAGGGCAAATAACAGACCATTTCCCATTTCTTTTAAATTATTGAAAGCGATAAATAAAGTTGAGCAAAGGATAATTAAAAGATAGGTTCTGGCTTCTTCTGAGGAAAAAGCTTCTTTCCACTTCCTTCTTTGTAAAAGATAATAAACATTGAAGTTAATACCGAACAAAATCATAAAAATGGTAATCAAGAACTGGCTAAACATGGAATAATCCGCCATTCCGGAATTCCTGATGGCAAATCCCCCTGTTCCCGCCGTTCCGAAGCCGATACACAAAGCATCAAAAAAGGGCATTCCGGAAAGTAAAAAGGCAAGAATACAAATTACCGTTAGAACAAAATAAATCTTATAAAGGGCTTTTGCGGTATCTGCTACTCTAGGCACCATCTTGGACACATCCGGTCCCGGAGATTCCGCCTTCATAATCATCATGTTATAACCGCCACCTAAAGGAAGAACCGTTAAAACAAGGACTAATACACCCATGCCTCCCATCCAATGGGAAAAGGAACGCCAAAAAATCAATCCCTTTCCTAAGGCCTCCACATCGCTTAAGATGGAAGAACCTGTAGTGGTAAAGCCGGAAACAATTTCAAAAACCGCATCGATATAATGGGGAATTTTTCCACTAATATAGAAGGGTAAAGCTCCCACTAAAGAAAGCACCAACCAGCAGCCTGCTACGATGACAAAGCCTTCTCTGGTATAAAAGGCTATTTTTTTCGGTTTCTTTCGTGTTAAAACCGCCCCAACGACTAAAGACATCGCCGACACGGACAATATAGCCGCGGCAGAATTATGCTCCCGATATATTATGGCACAAATAAAGGGAAGCAAAAGGCTGATTCCCTCTATTCTCAGTACCCAAGCCAGGATGTAGACAATCATACTAAAGTTCATAATGAATATCCTCTTCCTTCTTTACTTCCAAAATATCT
>CAUUUY010000288.1:0-2845 GCA_963548305.1 uncultured Oribacterium sp. | reverse complement strand
GGAGATATTCTAAAATCTCCTCTTCAAGCTTTAAAAGTCGAAGGCTGTTGGCAATGGTGGAGCGCTTCTTCGCCACCCTTTCCGCCAGCTCCTCCTGACTCAAATGATATTCCGTCATCAGGCTTTGGTAAGCCATGGCTTCCTCCACCGCATTTAAATCTTCTCTTTGGATATTTTCAATGATGGCGACTTCCTTGCTAAGCTTTTCATCATAGTCCCGAATCAATACGGGAATTTCCGTAAGACCGGCCATCTTTGCCGCCCGAAATCTTCTTTCTCCGGCAATAATTTCATAGAGAGGGCCTTCCTTTTTTACCAGTAAGGGCTGTAACACACCGAATTGCTTAATGCTCTGAGAAAGTTCCTCTAACTCTTCCTGGGAAAATTGTTTTCTGGGCTGCTTTGGATTGGGCTGAATCAGGGAAAGCTTCACCATTGCCTGCTCCTCTTTCTTCTCCCGTCCATCCTTCTTTCCGGCAAAAAGAGTATCCACCCCTCTTCCCAAACCGTGCTTTGCCATGTCCTTCCCTTCCTTTCTCTATACGGCTAAAATCTATGTTTAAGCTTCTTTCCTGCTTTTCCGATTTTTTCTAAACTTTAGTAAATGATATTCTTTGCAAAAATCTCTACTATAAGCTTTTAGAAAACTATATACTTTTTAAAATATCTACTACAAGCTTTTAATATGCTATATCCTTCTCCAGAATTTCTGCTGCAAGCTTTCTATAGGCCTCCGCTCCTGTAGAACTGTTGTCATAGAGGGAAATAGGCAGTCCGTGGCTGGGAGCCTCTGCCAGACGAACATTTCTGGGAATAATCGTCTTGAAGATAGGATCTGAAAAATGCTCCTGCACCGCCTTAACCACCTCCTGAGACAGGAGGTTTCTACTGTCATACATGGTAAATAAAATGCCCTCGATTGTTAAATCCGGATTTAGGGCATCCTTTACCATGGAAATGGTTTCCGTCATTTGACTAAGTCCTTCCAATGCATAGTATTCACACTGGATAGGAATCAGTACGGAATGAGAAGCCGTTAAAGCATTTACCGTAAGAGTACCTAAGCTGGGAGGACAATCAATAAAGATATAATCATAGTCCTTTTGAATATTCTCCAAAACTTCCTTTAATAAGAAATTTTTATTCTCTTCCTCTGCAAGCTCCGCATCCATGGCGGAAAGGTTCCTGTCTGCTGCAATAAAATCCAGATTTTCCAAAACTTCCCGAACAATGCCCTTTTCTATGGGGAATTCTCCACTAAGAATCCGGTAAATACTGATTTCTTCCTCCCGGACGCCAATACCGCTTCCCGCATTTCCCTGAGGATCAAAGTCCAAAAGCAAAACTCTCTGTTTTGCCTCCGCTAAGGAAGCCGCCAAATTGACAGCGGTGGTGGTTTTCCCCACACCCCCCTTTTGGTTTGCAATTGTAATAATCTTCGCCATAAGTCCCCTTAGCCTTTCTTTTTGTGCTGTAACTATTTCCGCTTTTGTTTCACGTGAAACATTTTAGCCCAGCTCTATATTACTGTCAATTTATCTTCCTACTACTTTTTTTAATCGTTACTGTCAAGTAATCGTTGGCAACTCCATCGTACAGACTTATGAATGTCTTGCTTCGGTTTAGGCTCTGCCTCAAAGACACACTACGTTTCCTACTCGCTGCACTCGCTTTTGCACTCAGGCTCCTGCGCAAACTCGCCCTTCGGGCTCAAACATGCGCCCGCCTTCGTTGCTAGAGTGCAGCTCCCTACGGAAGCCTCGCGACCGTCTTTTTCGTGCATAGCCTAAACCCTCGCAAAGATTCCTTAATACCCCGCATAGGTTATTTCTGTATGATGTGAAAGGGCTTCGGCCTCTTCCTATTTTTTTGCCAACTAAAATTTCACTCTAAGTTTTTAATCTATTTTGTTTCTAATCTATGTCTTTTTTATAGCTATTCTATTTCTTTTTGACCTCTATTTTAGCCGTAAAGGAAAGATATTTTAAATCTATTCAATATCCAATCTATATTTAAAATCTATTTGTTAACTTCAGCATCTCTCCTATTTCTTTCCTTCTTCTAAAATAATATCTTCTACCCTAATTTATATTCCTCCGTTTTTCCGGAATTTGAGCATAAACCACTGCAACGGTCATGATGATGCAGCCGAAGATTTCCCGAATCCCCAAAGACTCTCCCAAAAACAACCATCCCCAAATCGCCGCATAAATAGCGGTAGTGGACATGAGAAGGGAAGCAAGAGTATCCTCCAATCTTTTTTGAGCATAGCTTTGCATGGTAAAAGCCACTGCTCCGGACATAATACCGGCATAAGCAATGGGAAGGAAGGCTGCCTTCAAACTCATTAAAGAGAACTTTTCAAAGAAAATAAAGCCCAGTAATCCCACCAAAGAGCCTGCTAAAAACTGTGTGGACATATACCAGCCGATATTGACCTTCTTTACATAGTGTCCTACCTGCATAATCTGAACGGCATAAAGCACCGAGCAAAGAATAATATAAGTATCTCCTATGCCGATAGTAAATTTTGTTCCTGCCTTAATCGCAATAAAATAAACCCCGACCAAAGCCAGAATTGCACAAAACCAGATTTTCTTTTCCGGCTTTTTTCCGATAACTAAGCCAAAAATCGGAATCAGGATAATATAAAGTACCGTTAAAAAGGCTGCCTTTCCCACGGTGGTTTCTTTGACGCCAAATTGCTGAATCACACTGGCAAATCCCAGTACAATACCGGTAATGGCTCCCCCTTTGATTCCCGCTCTTTTGTCCTCCTTAGAGCATGGCTTTAAAAAGGCAAAGGGCAATAAGCAAAGTCCGGATAAAAAGTGCCGATAAAACA
>CAUUUY010000287.1:0-2855 GCA_963548305.1 uncultured Oribacterium sp. | reverse complement strand
TCCATCCGGAACGGACATAAAGAAGGCTCCCTTGTCCTTGGTGGTTGCATCCCAATGCAGAGCAATATGAGCATCCGCCTTGTTGTTGGCTAAAACGGTACGGGCAATGTTGTCCAGCTGTACATCCTCTTCACTGCGAATCATCAGCACATCATAACCCTCTGCCAGAAGCTTTTTCCCTAAAATATGAGCCATCTGCAACGTTACGGTAGCTTCTCTGGTGCCGTCCTGGAAGGTCATACCGGAGGATACTGCCGAAGCAGTAGTCACGCCGGCCGCATTGGTTCCGCCGGTTAACTTTCTGGTGCCGTCCGGATGACAAAGGGTTCTCTGCTTCTCTCCCCCCTTGGTTCCGTGTCCTGCATTTACCGCAATGGTAATATGCTTCGGCTCCTTTACATCACTGGTATATAAAACGGCCTTTCCTGTATTGATTTTAGAATTCCCCGCATACTTCCAGTTTAAATTTAAACCGATTTCCGTTGCGGCGAAGCTTTGCATCCCCATCACAAGGGATAAGGCCATAGCTAAAACTACTCCTCTTGCTTTCATTTTACTCCCTCTTTTCCTTTTTTATTCTCCTAGTATATCGACCGTTTAAGCATAACGAAGTAGCTTTTTCTAAACAAGCCCCTTTCCTTTACAGTGCCATTACGGATTTCTTACAGCGCCAAATGGGATACGGCAAACCATAAAAGAATCACGCCGCCAAAGAGAATTCTATAGTAAGCAAAGGGAAGGAAATTATGACTGCGAATATAGCGTAGCAAAAAACGAATACAGTATAGGCTGACAAAATAGGACAAAAGCATGGATAAAAGTAACATAAACCATTGTCCTGCACCGAAATTTCCCGCGTGCTTAATCAGTTTTAAAAGACTGGCTCCTGCCATCACCGGCACACTTAAGAAGAAGGAGAATTCCGTGGCTGCCAATCTTCCTACTGATAGAAGCATTGCGCCCAAAATAGTAGCTCCTGAACGGGATGTTCCCGGAATCAAGGCCAAGCACTGGAAAAGTCCAATCAGAAGCGCATTTTTCCAAGAAATATCCTCTACCGTTAAAGTATGGAACTGATGTTCCTCATTTCTTCTTTCCAGTAAAATGAAGAAGACACCGTAAAGAATCAACATCAGCGCCACCACAAAGGCATTGTAAAGATGAGCATCCAAAAAATCATCCAGCAAAAGTCCTAAAACCGCTGCAGGAAGACAGGCCACTAAAATTTTTCCGATTAAAATGCATTTTCCCTGCTCCAAATAGTAGCCTCTCCCCTGAGATCTTCTTGCCACGGGCCAGATACGGAAGAAAAATTCTTTGATTACCGCTCCAACCGCCCCCAGCTGAATCAAAACTTCAAAGGTGGAGAAAAACTCCTTGCTTTGCTGCAAGGGAATAATACTTTGCAGTAAAATCATATGTCCTGTGGAGGAAATGGGAAGCCACTCGGTAAAGCCCTCCACCAAAGAGAAAACAATGACTTTCAATAACTCAACAATGTTCATGGAATATTCTAACCTTTCTATTCTTATGCCTTTAAAGCCCAATCAATTTCCTCCTGCCCTTCCTTTCGAAGGTAGGCGTTACACTGAGAAAAGGGCTTGGAACCGAAAAATCCCCTATAAGAGCTTAAGGGACTTGGGTGGGGGGCTTTTAAGATCAATCGTCTTTTTTGATGAATCATCTTTGCCTTACTCTGGGCGGAAGAGCCCCAAAGAATATAAACCACAGGTTCTTCCTTTTCTTCTATAGCACGAATGGTAGCATCCGTAAATTCCTCCCAGCCTATGCCCCTATGGGAATTGGCTTCATGAGCTCTAACCGTAAGCACCGTGTTTAAAAGAAGCACCCCCTGTTTTGCCCAGGCATCCAGCTCTCCGCTCTTCGGAATTTCACATCCTATATCATCCTGTAATTCTTTAAAAATATTCTGTAAGGAAGGAGGAAAGGGAATGCCTTTTCCCACGGAAAAGGATAGCCCCTGGGCTTGCCCGAAGTTATGGTAGGGGTCCTGTCCCAAAATGACGACCTTTACCTTTTCATAGGGACAAAGGCTATAGGCCCGGAAAAGCTTTTCCTTGGGAGGAAAAATAGTATGATGCTTATACTCTTCTCTCACGGTTTCATAAAGTTTTTTATAATAGGGTTTTTGAAATTCTCCCTGCAGCTTGCTTAGCCACTGCCCTTCAATCATGTGCTTCCTCTTCCCTTTTTATTGGTTACTTGTTTGTAAAGGTCATAAAGGAAAGATCCCGTCTTTCCCTCATTGGGATATTCATCCTCTCCAATGTCTAAAATATATTTATCGAAAGCATTAATAATTTTTGTTCCTGAGGAATGTATGCTTTCCTGCTTATAGGCCGCTCCATAGCTTTTATGAATATGCCCGTGAATCATGTACTTGGGTTTGTATTTTTGCAACAGATCCTCAAAGGCCTGAAAGCCCTGATGAGGCAAGTCTTCCATATCCCCATAGCCCTTTACCGGTGCATGGGTCAGTAAAATATCAAAACCGTTTTTTAAGACAATGTCTTTTCTTACTTTCTGAATCCGCTTCTGCATCTCCTGCTCCGTATACATATGATCTCCCGGCTTATAACGGAGGGAACCTCCCAGTCCCAGTATACGAAGACCTTTAAAATCATAGACCTTGTCCTCAATGCACTCGCAGCCCAAAGGCGGTCTTTTCTCGTATCCCTGGTCGTGATTTCCGTGCACATAAAGAAGAGGTGCCTTTCCCATGGTAACCAAAAATTGCAGGTAATCGGAATGTAAATCTCCTGCGGAAAGAATCAAATCAATATCCTTTAACTTTCCCTTGTCAAAATGGTCCCATAGCCCCTTATTTTCTTCAT
>CAUUUY010000286.1:0-2873 GCA_963548305.1 uncultured Oribacterium sp. | reverse complement strand
ACTTGGATGGTAGAGTGGTTTTTGTTGATGGTGAGAATAAACATTATCATAGATGGGATTGTGAAGATTTAAATGATAAGAATGCAGTTGCAATGGATATTAATAATGCAGAGGCAATGGGGTATACGGACTGTCCATTGTGTAAAATTGGTGAGTGGCAAAAAAGAAGATTTAATGTAGATAATCCTCAAAGTGCTATTTCTAGTTCTATTGCTCATGAAGAGGACAGAAAAAAAGAACTATTAGGAAAGATTTATTAATAAATTAATCTGGCTTTTTTGCTTCACTATTTTTTTGAATGATTTAAGGAAGAAAACCATGTACTATGCGGAAATCAAAAATTTCGATGTGGCGAACGGACCAGGGGTGCGGGTCAGCCTTTTTGTTTCCGGCTGCCCCCATGCCTGTAAGGGTTGCTTTAATGAGGCTACCTGGAATCCTTTCTTTGGAGAGCTCTTTACGGAGGAAGTGGAGGAAAGGATTTTACAAGCTCTGGAAAAAAAGGAAATGCAAGGCTTAACCCTCCTTGGGGGAGAGCCTTTGGTGCCGGAGAATCTTCATGCGCTGCTGCCTCTTCTTCGGAAAATGAAGGAGCGCCTTCCGGAGAAAGATCTTTGGTGCTTTAGCGGCTACCGCTATGAGGAACTGTTACAAAGAGAGGGCAAAGAGAAGGAAGAGATTTTGGAATTGTTTTCGATGCTTTCCGTTCTGGTGGACGGCAAGTTCCATTTGGAAGAGAAGGATCTTAGGCTTCTCTTTCGGGGCTCCCGAAACCAGCGTTTGATTTCCATACCGGAAACCCTGAAAAGCGGTAAGATTTGCCTCTATGCGGAATAGAATGCCGAATCTGCTTACAGAGCATTTTTAGAAGAATCCTAGGAAAGCCTTAAAGAATTTGTTTATAATTCTTCCCCTTCTTCCTGTATAGTGGAAACAAGAGAAGCTTTATGCTTCCTGTTTGCTGCAGAAGAAAAAGGCATATAGGAACATCAAAATGGAGCAGTTCCTGTTGAATGCATAGAGACCAAGGAGGTTGAAGATGAAAAAAAGAGGAGTATTGCTTGTTGCCCTTTTGGCTATGGGTATTTTGGCCTGCGGAAAGAAGGCATCCACCACGGAGGCGGCTACCAGCGAGGTAGCGAAGACCGAAGAGGTGAAGACCGGTCAGGAAGGGGAAGAGAAGGAAAGTAAGGCTGCTACAGAAGCTGCCAAGGCAAAGGAGTCCACTTCTGCTGAAACGAAGGGGAAGGAAGAAGGCGGCAAGGAAAAGAAGGATTTAACCGTAGTTACGGGAACCATTACCGATGCAGCCATGAACAGCGTAAGTATTAAGGGAAATGACGGCAAGGACTATGAGCTGAACAAGATTGATAAGTCCGACATTTCCGGACTTTCTCAAGGCATTGAAATCGGAACCAAGGTGGAAGTAACCTTTGATAAGGATATGAATATCCTGTCTATGGTGGATCCGGGAAAATAAAGTTGTTATATTCAAAATCAACAAAATTCATACTTGCTATAGAATATAGCAATAACCAAATCTTAATATTTTGCATTATCCCTTTTTGCTTTTTTATGCTACAGTGTGCAGGAAAAGAAAAAAGGGATTTTTTTATCATAGAGGAAGAAAGAGGGAACAAATTATGGCATATCATATCAGTACACGATGTCAACACTTGGAAGGACAGAATAAGGAGGAGCATTACGGGGCGATATCTTACCCCATTTATCCAAGCTCCGCCTTTATTCATCAGGAGGTAGGGGGAAAGAACCCCTACGACTATTCACGTTTGCAAAATCCCACCAGAGCCCAGCTGGAGAAGGTGGTAGCTTCTTTAGAGCATGGTACGGATTGTATTGCCCTGTCCTCAGGGATTGCGGCATTGGCCTGTATTATGGAGCTTTTTCGCCCAGGAGACCATATTTTAATTGATCGTGACCTATATGGCGGTTCCATTCGTTATTTTCGTGAGGTAAATGAGAAAAATGGTCTTCAGTTTTCCAGAGTATCTCTCCATGAGGATGGCTGGGAAAAGGAAGTTAAGGAGAATACCAAAGCAATTTTTCTGGAAAGTCCCACGAATCCCTGCATGAATGTAAATGATATAGAAGCGCTGGGGAAATTCTGTAAGGCACATAATTTGCTGTTGATTGTGGACAATACCTTCCTTTCTCCTTATTTTCAAAATCCCTTGGACTTGGGGGCGGATATCGTGCTTCATAGCGGCACCAAGTTTCTATCCGGACACCATGATGCCATTGCAGGTTTGATTGGGGTAAAGGATGAGGCTCTTCAGGAAAGACTTCGTTTCCTGTTTAAGACCACCGGAGCAGGACTGGATGCCTTTGACAGCTGGCTGATTTTACGAGGCATCAAGACCTTAGCCATTCGTATGGAGAAGGCACAGGAAAACAGTCTGAAAATTGCGGAATTTTTAGAAAAACACCCGAAGGTAAAGAGAGTTTTATATCCGGGACTTCCCAATCATCCCGGTCATGAATTGATGAAGAAACAGGCAAGAGGCTTCGGGGCAATGATTTCCTTTGATGTGGAATCCGGTGAGGAAGCCAAAGAAATTTTAAAGAGAATACAGCTGATATACTTTGCGGAATCCCTGGGAGGAACGGAAAGCCTTTTGACTTATCCTTTGACTCAAACGCACGCAGATGTGCCGAAGGAGATTTTGGCGGAAAACGGAATATACGAAACCACCCTGCGCTTGTCTGTAGGTATTGAAGATGCGGAAGATTTGATTGCGGATTTAAAGCAAGCTTTGGAATAAAAATGAAATATGCAGTATGGTCTTAAAAAGAAGCTGTAAAATAATATGCAGTATAGGTCTTAAACGGGGCACGCTCCCGCTAGCCTCGCC
>CAUUUY010000285.1:0-2885 GCA_963548305.1 uncultured Oribacterium sp. | reverse complement strand
GCAAAGCCCTGTATCACAGCAGAGGACGAGTGTTACAACTGTGAGTGGTCCACAGAGTTGGAAGTACCACAGGCTTTTGCAGAGTATGTAAAGGGCTGGTTCGCTTGTAAGGTTATGGCGAAGGAGTATGATTTAGGCAATCCGGATGCTTTCCAGTTCAACATTTCCGTAGGATATGATCTGGAAGGAATCAAGCTTCCCAAGGTAGACCGTTTCATCAACGAGATGAAGGATGCTAAGGACACCGAAATCTTTAAGGAGTGTAAGGCGTGGCTTTTAGCTAACCTTGACCGTTTTAAGAAGGTGACCAAGGAAGATGTAGAGGCTATTCAGTCCGAAATCATCAACAGCGTTACCGTTTCCACCCTTCACGGCTGTCCTCCTTCCGAGATTGAGGCGATTGCTTCTTACCTGATTCAGGAAAAGCATTTGCACACCTTCGTAAAGTGTAACCCTACTCTCTTAGGATATGAAACCGCTCGTGCAATCTTAGACGAGATGGGCTACGACTACATCGCTTTCACAGACTTCCACTTTAAGGATGACTTACAGTACAGCGATGCAGTACCTATGTTAAAGCGTTTGCAGGAATTGGCAAAGAGCTTGAACTTAGCCTTCGGTGTAAAGATTACCAACACCTTCCCTGTAGATGTGAAGAACAACGAGCTTCCTTCTCAGGAAATGTACATGTCCGGAAAGTCCCTCTTCGCTCTTTCCATGTCTGTAGCGAAGATGCTGACCAGAGACTTTAACGGAAGCCTTCGTATCTCCTTCTCCGGCGGTGCGGATTACTTCAACATTGAGCGTATCGTGGAGGCCGGCATTTGGCCTGTAACCATGGCAACCACCCTCTTAAAGACCGGTGGATACCTTCGTTTCATCCAGATGGCTGAGCTTTTAGAGAAGAACCTTGCAAAGCCTTGGGAAAAGGTTGAGCTTTCCTTAGTGGAGAAGATGATTGCAGACGCTAAGAGCGATAAGCACTGAGTAAAGCCTGTTAAGCCCCTTCCCAACAGAAAGTCCGATAAGAAGGTTCCTTTGGTTGATTGCTACACCATGCCCTGTCGTGACCGTTGCCCGATCCACCAGGATATCACCAGCTACGGCCGCTTGGTAAATGAAGGCAAGTTCCAGGAAGCTTTAGAGGTTATCTTAGATAAGAACCCGCTTCCTTTCATGACCGGAAATATCTGTACCCACACCTGTCAGTCTGCTTGTACCAGAAATCACTATGAGACAGACGTACAGATTCGTACCAACAAGTTAATCGCTGCAAGAGGCGGATATGATGCCGTTCTTCCCGGATTAAAGCAGGAAGGTGCTGTTCAGAAGAAGGTTGGTGTTATCGGAGCAGGCCCTGCAGGTATCTCTGCCGCTTTCTTCTTAGCAAGAGCAGGCGTAGAAGTTCATGTTTACGATAAGGACGCTGTAGCCGGCGGTGTAGTAGCCAACGTTATCCCCGGATTCCGTATCCCTGCTGAAGAAATTCAGAAGGACGTAAATCTTGCGAAGCAGTACGGCGCTCAGTTCCACCTTGGACAGGAAGTTAGCGATATTGACGCTTTCCGTAAGGAAAATAACTTTGACGCTGTAGTCGTTGCTATCGGTGCCCACAAGGAAGCTCCACTTGTTCTGGAAAAGGGAGAGGCTTACAATGCCCTTCACTTCCTGGCTGACTTCAAGGCACAGGACGGCAAGGTAAACTTAGGAAAGAACGTTGTTGTAGTAGGTGCAGGAAACACCGCTATGGACGTTGCAAGAGCTGCGAAGAGAAATGCAGGTGTAGAAAATGTTTATCTGGTTTACAGAAGAACAAAGCGCTACATGCCTGCGGATCAGGAAGAATTGGAAGAGGCTATTGAAGAAGGCGTAAACTTCCAGGAGCTCCTTGCTCCATTTACCCACGAGAACGGCAAGTTACTTTGCCACCGCATGGTACTCTCCGATGTGGATGCTTCCGGAAGACGTTCCGTTAAGGAAAGCGACGAAGTGGTTGAGATTCCCTGTGATACTGTGATCGCTTCCATCGGTGAGAAGGTAGACGGTTCTTTCTATGAGAAGAACGGTATTGCCGTAACCGACAAGGGACTTCCTGTATTAAAGAAGGAAAGCAATGAGACTTCCGTAGCCGGCGTTTACGCTGCAGGAGACGGTGCTTTCGGCGCTTCCGTAATCGTAAAGGCTATTGCCGATGCGAAGCTTGCTTGTGAAGCAATCTTAAACAAGACCATCGGAACCGACCGTCCTTCTCAGACAACTGACGAGAAGATTTACGGAAAGAAGGGTAATCTTGTAGAGCCGGAGAAAGGATTAAATCCTGACAAGCGTTGTCTTGCCTGCGACCACATCTGTGAGAACTGCTGCGACGTATGTCCTAACCGTGCAAACTTCGCCATCAAGGTTCCCGGCGTAGAGATGCACCAGATTATCCACGTGGATTATATGTGTAACGAGTGCGGTAACTGTGAGACCTTCTGCCCATACAACTCTGCTCCTTACAAGGAGAAGTTCACTCTCTTCCACAGAGCCGAGGAAATGGAAGACTCCACCAACGACGGATTTGCATTCGTTGACAATGATGGAAATGCCATTGTTCGCGTAGGCGGCGAGAAGATGAACTACAAGGTAGGCGATAAGAATACAAAGCTCTTCTATCGTCTGGCTGAACTGGTAGATACCGTTTACAACGATTATTCCTACCTCTTAATCTAATAGAAAAGAAATACAGGACTGCAGAATAAGTTATTGTTTTCATGCAGTTGCAGGTCTAAAGCTAAGGCGGGCTCTCACTGAGCTCGCCTTTTTTGTGATGGACTGTAAAAATCAAAATACACTTTTTACGCCCCATTTATTTTATTTCTTTCTCTTCTTTATTTTGTAACCAA
>CAUUUY010000284.1:0-2888 GCA_963548305.1 uncultured Oribacterium sp. | reverse complement strand
AGCATCCTTAGACTCTAAGGCATCCAACGCCTCCGCCATAGACATTGCTTCCTCTTCAGATACAGAAGAAGTACTTTCCGTACTCTCCACCTTTCCCGGGGTCTTCCGCACGGTATCCTTTTCCTTACAGGCTACCAAAAATCCTGCGCAAAGAGCAAGAAGAAGGCAAGCTCTTCTCAAAGGGATGGTCCCGTTTGCTTTTCTGTTTTTTCCGAAAATGCGAAAAGGCCCTAAGGCCTTCTCTTCTTTTGTATTCATTTTTCTGCTTAATTTCATTTTCTTATCCTCTATCCCTTTCTATTCCGGATTGCTTCAATCGCACAAAACAGGAAGAATAACACAATATCTATCACCACAATGGAAGCTCCCGTAGGAATCCTGTAAAAGAAGGATAGAGTCATTCCTACAAAGAATCCAAAGAGAGAAAGTATAGACGCCAGAATAATGGTACCTAAGAAGTTTTTACATACCCGCATTGCCGTAATAGAAGGAAATACAATCAAGCTGGAAATCAATAGGGTTCCCATCATTCGCATGCCCAACACAATGGTGATAGAGGTCAGTAAGGCCAAAACCATGTTGTAAAAACGGGTATTGGTTCCGCTGGCTTTCGCAAAATTTTCATCAAAGGTCACCGCAAAGATACGGGGATAGAAGAAAATGTAAAGGAACAGCACCACCACGGATAAAATTACGGAAAGCCGCATGTCCGAGGGACTGATGGCCAGGATGGAGCCGAACATATAGTTACAAACATCTGTATTCATACCGGTGGTCAAAGAAATCGTCATTACTCCCACCGCCAAAGCTCCGCTACAGAGTAAAGCGGTAGCCGCATCTCCCTTAATTTTAGAATTCTCTTCCAGTTGCAAAAGGAAAAATGCCGCAATCACACAGACCGGAATAGACACGGACATGGGGGCTAATTGCAGAGCATAGGCAATTGCCAAGGCTGCAAAGCCCACATGGGACAAGCCATCCCCAATCATGGAATATCTTTTTAAAACCAAACTGGTTCCCAAAAGTGTAGAACACAGGGAAACCAGAGAACCTACGATAATCGCTCGAATCATAAAATCGTAGGAAAGCATCGACCCTAAAACCTTAAACATTTAGCCCTCCAAATCCTTCACAAAACTTTTTCCAAGCTCCGACTCTCTATACTTTTCCGCCTCTCCGAAAAATAACTGCTTATGGGCCAAATGGAGAATATGCTTTGCTCTTTGTACTATTTCCTTCACATCATGGGAAACCATGATAATGGTAATCTTTAATTCCTGATTCAATCTGTCAATTAAATCATATAACTCGGTCTGAGCCTTGGGGTCAAGCCCCGCAACAGGCTCATCCAAAATCAAAAGCTTGGAGCCGGCGCAAAGGGCTCTTGCCAAAAGAACCCTTTGCTGTTGTCCACCGGAAAGCTCCCGATAACAGGATTTTCTTAAATTCTCAATGTTTAAAAAACGAAGGGCTTCTTCCACCCTCTTCTTATCTTCCTTACGATAAAAAGGGACGAAGGAAAGCTTGTTTAGGCATCCGGACTCCACCACCTCATAGACGCTGGCGGGGAAATCCTTCTGTGCCTCGGTCTGTTGGGGCAGATATCCGATATCCTGCCTTTTCAGACCGTCCCCCAGGATGATTTCTCCCTCATTAGGCTTTTTCAGTCCTAAAATTCCCTTTAAAAGGGTACTTTTTCCGGCTCCGTTTTCCCCCACAATACAAAGATAATCTCCCTTTTCCACGGAAAAATGAATGTCCTCTAAAACCACCTTCCCTTCATAGGAAAAGCCAATCTTGTTCAGGGAAAAATAACTCATTAGTTCAGTGCCTCCTTTAATGCCTCTACATTGGGCTTCATCAAATCTACATAGGTCTTACCGGCCTTAAAATCTTCGTCAGTTACATTGTGCACCGCATTTAAAAGCATCTTCTTCGCACCGGTATCCTTGCTGACGGCATTTGCCATGTCTTCATTGCTCATTTCGATGTGGAAGACTACCGGAATGCCGTCCTCCTTTACCTTGTCCTGTAAGAAGGCAATGGTCAGCGCTGCAGGCTGGGTATCTGTAGAACAGCCCGGGAAAGCTGCAAAATAGCTTAAACCGTACTCCTTACAGAAATAGGAAAAGGGGAAACGGTCTGCTACAATGATTTCCTTTCTCTTTCCGGAATCTACCACTTCTCTAAAGCTCTTATCCAACTCTTCCAATTCCTTCACATAGGACTCTGTATTCTTTTCAAAAGCTTCCTTCTTAGCAGAATCCAAGGAAGAAAGCTTCTCTTCCAATTTCTTTACAATCTGAATGGCATTTACAGGAGAGGTCCAAACATGCTCATCCATCTCCACTTCCTCTTCCTCGTGGCTGTCACTCTTTGTCTCGGAAGCCTTATCCTCATGGTCGGCAGCTTCTTCCTTATTCTCTCCGGACTCTCCTTCATGCTCCTCTTCTTCCTGCATTCCCTCCACATGTTCTTCCTCCATAAGCTCCACAACATCCATCAGCTTAAAAATAGAAGAATCTTCCTTATTGATAGAGTCTAAAATGCCATCTACCCAAGCATCACTGTCTCCGCCTACATAGAGGAATAAATCTGCATTTTGGATAGTAATAATATCCTGAGGGCTTGGCTCATAGCTGTGCGTCTCCGATCCCGGCTTTACCAGCATGGTAACATCCGCCTCTCCCTTAGTAACAGCTCTTGCAAAATCATAAGCAGGGAAATTGGTAGCCACAATCTTCAGCTTCTCTCCGCCTGCCTTGTTCTCCTCCTTGCTGCTTTCTGCTGCTGCCTGTGTGGTGGCTGCTGTAGTCTCAGTCTTTCCTGCATTACTTGCTCCACAGGCAAAAAGATTTGCTGCAAGTAAGGAAAATGTGGTGGCAATC
>CAUUUY010000283.1:0-2893 GCA_963548305.1 uncultured Oribacterium sp. | reverse complement strand
TACCGGACTTTCTAATAACTCTTTCGATCTGGTACAGTTGTTCTCCCTCTCCCAATACATCTTTATCTGTAATAAATATAACATAGCTTTCCGGCAATTTGGAAAACTTTTCTCCCTTCTTTAGGGTATGCGTGTCCATAAGTGCAGCATGATAACGAGCCCTTTTAGGAATTGCCCCGGCAGATAAATTTTGCACTTCAATGTTATAGAGTAAGCCTTTTTCATCAGTGCAAAGGCAATCCAAGACCAGTGCTCTT
The DNA here is from genome assembly GCA_963548305.1 of uncultured Oribacterium sp. Lineage (GTDB taxonomy): Bacteria > Bacillota > Clostridia > Lachnospirales > Lachnospiraceae > Oribacterium. Next base: position 2,636 of record CAUUUY010000283.1, on the reverse strand, counting down.
CCATGCAGATTTGGCAGCCTCTTTTGAAGTCTTTGTTCCATTAGCTTTAAGGAAGATTTATCCAAAATCGTTTGCAGAATATACTCCGTACAAGCTTGCTCTTCAAGAACCACTTGCATAAAGAGGTCATCCATCAAAGTGAGAGATGCGATAATCTTTTTCTTTTCCAAAGCATCCATCTTTTTTCTTGTTCTCTTAGAATTAGCTTCTGAATGAGCGGATTTTTTAACTTTAGCATTAGTAGAATTTGTTTTTTTCATAAATCACCTGCAGAAAATTGAAATAATAGAATTGAATAACGAGGAAAACTACAATTTGTAGAATAAAAAAATGAAAATAGAGAAGTAGAATCTGTATTTTAGATATAGACTGTTAAACAATTTATGTATTGCACTGATTCATATTTTACTACAAGTAGAGAACTTCTCCTATACTCCACATTCGGATATTATCCGTATATTGATAATATAGAGTATAGTTGATAAAAGAGGGCTGCCTATTCTCACCCTTCGGCATATCTGAAAGCTAAGAGCATTGTTTATTCTCACCTTCGCTTATATTTGAAAGCTAAGGAGCACTGCATATCCACATCTTCGCCTATATCGAGAACTAAGGAGCACTAGCTATCCCCTATCCTCAAGGTAATCTGAGCCCCTCGGTACTTAACAAAAGCGAGCGAAGCGAAGCTTGCGTTTAGTATCGCTAGTCGGGCGAAGTTAGCGGGAGCGTGCCTTGAGGATAGGGGATAGCTAGTACTCCGAAGCTCCCTATATAAGCAGTGCCCTTGCGTTTAGTACCGTTAGTCGGGCGAACTTAGCGGGAGCGTGCCTTGGGACTAGGAGATAGGCAGTGCTCCGAGCTTCGAATAATATGAGCAATACTCTTGCGTTTAGTGCCGCTAGTCGGGGCGAACTTAGCGGAAGCGTAAGAATAAAAAAGCATATCCTCATCCAAAAGATAGAAGATATGCTTTATCACTTTATTTGCGTTGCTTAGAATTCTACTTGTCAAGCACTTACTTTTGCTTCTTATTTCTCATCCCTCCGATAAATCGCAGGCTTCACATAGGTATAAGGGCAAGTGGCTTTTGTAAGTCCCTCGGAGTGACCGATAAAGAGGTGTCCTCCGGGATAAGTCACGTCATAGAAACGCTTTACCAAGGCATCCTTGGTAGGCTGGTCAAAGTAAATCATAACATTCCGGCAAAAGATTAAATCAAAGTCTCTTTTAAACTTGATGGGAGACATGAGATTAAAGGGGCGGAAGATAACATTTCTTCGAAGCTCCTCACTGACGGTGTAGTAACCGTCTTCAATGGGAACAAAATACTTGTTTTTCCAGCTTTTCGGAAGCTTTTCCAAGCTTTCCGGAAGGTATTTCGGGTTTTCCGCCTTGGATAAGACATTTTGAGAAATGTCTGTAGCCAGAATACGAGTGTCCCAATTTCCCCCTAACTTTCCAAAGTACTCTAAGAGATACATGGAAATGTTATAGGGCTCTTCTCCGGAAGAGCAACCGGCGCTCCAGATGGAGAGCATCCGGTCATTCTTGTGTTTTTCTGCCAATTGGGGCATCACCACATTTTCCAGATAATCAAAGTGAGATTCCTCTCGCATGAAATAAGTGTAGTTTGTGGTGAGCTTATTCAGCAGTGTAGTCATCATATCCTGGTCCTGTTTTTGGATAATGTCATTCACATAATCGTGAAAGTCCGTATATCCCCGGCTCTCCAGGATAGAAGAGAGACGGCTTACAATCAAAGGCTTTTTACGCTTTAGATCAATGCCGAATTTCTCCTGCATAAAGGTATAAAGCCGCTTAAAGTCCTCATCAGATAAATCGTTCATAAAATCCCTCTTATACTACTTCAGAAGTAGAGGAGGATTGCACTAAGGAAGCTGCGTCAAAGGACATAGCAACTTCTCCGCTATCTAAAGTAAGCATGCCGTTGCAAAGCTTCTGACGATTCCGTAAAGGAATAGGCTGTACTTCGCTGGTGTCAATGTCGATAACCTGACGTACCTTATCTACGATGATACCGATAGGTACGGAATCAATGTTTAATACGATAATGCAGGTCTTAGAGGTGTATTCCTCAGCTTCTCTGTCCATCAGTAAACGAATGTCTACAACAGGGAGGATAGAACCTCTTAAGTTGATGATTCCCTTTACATAGTGGGGAACCATGGGAAGAGCAGTGATGCTATGGTCATTGATGATTTCAATGACATAGCTTGTGCTCATATACATTACCAATCCGCCGGATTCGAAGGTTAAGCAACGCTCTGCATCGGTTAAATCTTTCTCGTCCTGCTTGTTTTCTTGACTTTCAACTTCTTCTAATAATTCTTCTTGCATCAATTCTTCTGCCATGCTGCTTCCCTCCTTAAATGTTTTCAATGGCTTGAGAGTACAAGCCTAGCACGTCTAAGATGATACAAATGTTTCCATCTCCTAAGATGGAGCAACCATTAATACCACTGGACTTTAAGTCATACGCATTGAAGTAAGCGGGGAGTGGCTTTACCACAACCTGCTGTTCTCCGATTAAGTCATCTACGAATAGGCAGCAAGACTTGTCTCCGGCCTCTACCCAGATGAGAACACCGTCCTGTAACTCGGTGTATTTTCCTTCG
>CAUUUY010000282.1:0-2904 GCA_963548305.1 uncultured Oribacterium sp. | reverse complement strand
TTGGGGAAAGGATAAAAATATGGAACAGTGGAATGTAGAAGCTTTCAGAGATAGAGCTAAGAAGTTCACAGAAGATGCAAGAGCATTAAGCAATGATTTTCAATATGCCATTGGCTTAAGAGAGAAGCAGAAAGAAGGAGAAGATATGAAGAAAAAGATTTGTACCGTACTGGCCATCATCGGTGGAATCATCGCTTTTTGCGGATTGGCTTACGGCGTATATCGTTTGCTTGCTCCGGATTATCTGGAGGATTACGAAGACTACGATGATTTAGAGGATGAAGATTATCTGGAAGAGGAATAATCTTATTGCATAGTGCTTTGAGCGAAAGAAAAAAGAGGCAGTAGCCTCTTTTTTTATGGGAGAAGAGTAGAGGAATTTTCCTTTAAAAAAGGGTCAAAAGAAAGAGGTCAGGAGATATGGAAAAAGAAAATACAAATAGCAAAATAGAGGAGGCTGTGCAGCAGCAGGAAAAACACTGGTGCCAAAATCAGGATCGTTGCGGCGGCTGCTTTTATCAGGAAATTCCCTATGAAGAGGAAGTGGAGAAAAAGGAGCGGGAGATTCGAGACTTATTTGATCCGGTGATTCAGGGAAACTATCTTTTTGAGGGCATCATTTCTTCTCCAAAGAAAGAAGCCTACCGTAATAAGATGGAATTTTCCTTTGGGGATCAGGAAAAGGATGGCCCCCTTTGCTTGGGATTGCACCAAAAAAGAAGCTTTTTCAACATTTTAAATACGGAAGACTGCCGCCTGCCCCATCCGGATATGGGAGAGATTTTATTGGCTACAAGACTGTATTTTCAAGAGCAGGGACTTGGCTATTATCACAAAAAGCGCCATGAGGGCTATCTTCGCCATCTCTTAATCAGAAGGGCGGAGAAGACGGGAGAGATTTTACTCTCTCTGGTGCATAGTACCCAGCTTCCTGCCGAAGAGGAAGAAAAGATTTTAAGCGGCTGGAGAGATAGACTGCTTTCCTTGGAAAAGGAAGGAAAGTTGGAAGGTAGCTATGCGGGCATTTTACATACGAAAAATGACAGCTTGGCGGATGCAGTCATTAACGACGGAACAGAGGCTCTCTACGGAAAAGATTATTTTTATGAGGAGCTTTTAGGTTTAAACTTTAAAATCACGCCATTTTCCTTCTTCCAAACCAATACCCTGGGTGCAGAAAAGCTCTATGCTAAGGTACAGGAGTACTCCAGCTTTTCCGAAAATGCAGAGGAAAAGCCTGTGATTTACGACCTTTATTCCGGAACCGGCACCATTACCCAGCTGATGAGTAAGGTGGCAAAGCAGGCCATCGGGGTGGAAATCGTGGAAGAGGCAGTGGATGCCGCCAAGGAAAATGCCAAGGAAAATCAGGTGAAGAACTGTATCTTCTATGCCGGAGATGTGCTGAAGGTACTGGAGGCAGGGCAGGGAGCGACTGAGCTTCCCTATCCGGACTTTATTATTGTGGATCCTCCAAGAGATGGAATGCATAAGAAGGCCTTGGAAAAAATCATTTCCTACGGAGTGAAGCGACTGGTCTATGTGGCTTGTAAGCCAAAGAGCCTGGCCAGAGACCTGGAAGCTTTACAAAATGCCGGATATAGGGTACAAAAGCTATGTGCTGTAGATATGTTTCCCAGAACCAATAATTGCGAGGTGGTGGCGCTATTGGAGAAAGAGGAATCGTAGTTTGTATATATAGTAGTAAGGAGGTAGAAGGTGTTAAAAAGAATTTTAAATATTTCGTTGGCTTATGTTGGAGTTGTTATCGGTGCGGGATTATCCTCCGGTCAGGACTTGATGCAATACTTTGTCAGTTTTGGTAAGTGGGGGATTATAGGAACCATTGTTCTTGGTATCATAAGTGTAGTTTTTGGTAAAATTATCATTACGCTAGGCAGTTATTTCCGATCTAATGATCACTCTGAAGTTCTTTCACAAATAGCCGGACCGATTGCGAATAAAATCCTTGATATAGCTTTAATCGTTTCTTGCTTTGTAGTCGGTTTAGTTATGATTGCCGGAGCCGGTTCAAACCTTAATCAGCAGTTCGGTCTCCCATTTTGGGCAGGAGGATTGTTGTGTTCTGCACTAATAATCATTGTCAGCTTTCTTGATTTCGAAAAAATTACTGGTGTACTTGGGATATTTACACCCATAGTTTTTATCATGATTATAATTATTGCAGTCCACACTTTTACAAATCGGAGCTTTGATTTCGATGAATTAGAAGCAATTTCAGCCACAATCCCTAGTCCAATGCCAAATGTATGGATTTCTTTACTAAATTATTTTGCACTTGCGGTAATGACGGCAGTCCCCATGGCTTTTGTACTAGGCGGATCCATTATGAGGATTGGTGTGGCAGAGAAAAGCGGTATTTTGGGCGGTCTTGGTGTTAGCATTATTATTACTGTTGTAACTTGTGTCTTATATGCAAATGTTAAACTAGCTTCTACAGTTGATATGCCCATGTTAGCAATCGCTGAACAGATTCACCCCATTTTTTCGCTAATATATGCTTTTGTCATCTATGGGCTAATTTTTAATACAGCTTTCAGCTTATTCTATGCATTGGCAAAACGCTTCTCTTCCGACAATCCTAAGCGTTTCTATCCCATTTTGATTGGTACTGTAGTAATAGGATATGCGTTATCCTTTATGGGCTTTAAAGAATTAGTGTCTATTATGTATCCAATTTTGGGATATATTGGCTTTGTGATGCTTGCGATATTAACTATTGCATGGATAAAAGAAAAATCAAATATAAAAGGCGAGAAATTTTTAAGACGTAAAATGATACGATTGATTACTAAGAAATATGATGAAAATCAAGATTATACAATTAAAGATAAAGAAAAATTTCATCAGCTGGGCGAAGATTCAATTGTTGATACGCAGAGT
>CAUUUY010000281.1:0-2905 GCA_963548305.1 uncultured Oribacterium sp. | reverse complement strand
TGCCAAAACTTTCTTTTTCATTTCTCCTCCTTTACAAAGTGAATTTTTTGTTTTCATTTTGCTTTTTATCCTGCTTTTAAGCAATGCCTTTTTTTGTCTTATTTGTGCTTTTTTTATGTTTTTTTCTTTTGTATATATTTATTATTGTGCATTTCGTCCAGCAATAGTATAATAGCGTTTATAATTATTGAAATGCTATTTTCGGAGAGATTAACAATGGAATTAATAGAGTACGAACAAGTTATTCCGGAAATCAATTGCTTTTGCAAGGTTTTTCATTCACAACTCATTGAGAAAGAAAAAAAAAGTCCCACCGGTCGCCCTCTTCCTCACTGGCATAGCAGTTACGAATTTAATGTCTGTATAAACGGAAGGCTCGAAAATCATATAGAAAATGAAGTGAGTTATATAGAGTCGGAGGAGTTTGTTTTAATCAATCCGAATGTTGTTCATACCTCCTACGAAGTGAGCGAAGATTATCTCGGCTTTGCCGTTTTGATTCCCGAGGAATATATCCGCATGTATTTTGAAAATCCGGATAAAAAACAGGTTCTGCTTTTTACCAAACAGAATTATGCTCCCCATAAAGAAGAAATCTGGCGGCTCCTATACAAGCTGTATCTATATTCTCTTTCTACCGCATCCAATAGGATTATTGGGATGAACAGCTGTATTTTATCCATCTTTACCCTCCTTCTCACTGAGAATGAAGAGGAAGAAGAAAGTGCCGATACCATGGATGCTCTATCCTTAAAAAGCGGATCGCAATACACAGACTATGTCAACGTCCACTATAGAGAAAATATTCAATTGAAGGATGTGGCATCTCACTTCGGTTTTACCACTGCTTATTTTTCAAAGCTTTTTTATCGTGAAACAGGACGAAATTTCAAATTTTATTTGTCCACTATTCGCTTAAGTCACGCAGTATTCCTCTTAAAATCTACCGACCTTTCCATTACGGAAATTGCAGATAGAAGCGGATTTCCTAAACTGCGAGCATTTACGGATTTATTCCTAAAGGTAAACGGGATAACGCCAAAGGAATATCGAAATCAATACCGAAAAGAAATGAAGAGGCTTCAGAAGTGAAAAAAATTATACTAATTTTTATGATATCAGGTTTTTTAATAGGTCTTGTACTAATCGGATGTAAGGAGGTAAATAAAATGCAATCAGAAAGTTCTACTTCTCTCCACTTTCAGCTTAATGGAAGTGATAAAGCCAGGTATTCTCCCGGAGATTCTGTTACATTGTACTGTTCTTTGGATATCGCAAAATATAAAGGCAACAACCTACAATTCGAAACTCTTTTATTTCATAACGAAACCTTGGTTTCCAAAGAAGAAAAAATTATACAGAAAAATGAATTTACCAATCCTAAGATAAGTTTTATTGCTCCATCAAAGGATTATACCGGATATCTTGTAAAAGTGATTGTAAAGGATGAGCATGGAAAGAATCTAGCCACAGATACAAGCGCTATTGACGTTTCCTCCTCTTGGATTAAGTTCCCTCGTTACGGCTACCTTTGCGATTATGATTCTTCCATCCCCTCGGAAGAGCTTATCCAACAGATGAATCGTTACCACATCAATGCCATTGAATACTATGACTGGCATCATCTTCATCACGAACCTCTTCCCAAAGGTATGACGGATAAAAATCTCTCCGATTGGACAGACTGGGCCGGAAGAACAATCAATCATAAGACTATTGCTCGCTATATCGCTGCCGCAAAAGAAAAAAACATGGTGAATATGGCTTACAATATGATTTATGCCGGCACCGACAGTTTCTTTAAAGATGCAAACGGAAACCCTACTCCGGCCTGCCAATGGCAGCTTCTCTTTAAAGAAGGAAATTCCAAGGGAAAAGGCCCCTTTCTCTTCACTATGGGGGTCTCCCCCTCCGGAGACGGACATCTTTATTTTGTAAATCCTCTGAACCCCGAATGGCAAACTTACATTTTTGCTGAGGAAAACAGAGCTCTTGATGCACTTGGCTTCGATGGATGGCACGGCGATACCATAGGAGAGTTTGGGGAAATGACGGATGTCAAGGGGAATCCCTTGGGGTATACAGAAGGCGGTAAAGCACTTTACCTCGTTAAAGATACTTACCGTAGCTTTTTGAACAGTGCAAAAAAAGCCTTAGGAAAGAAATATCTCTCCTTCAATCCTGTTGGAGCACAAGGAAATGAACAAGCAAATACCAGTCTTACCAATGTACTTTATGCCGAATTCTGGCCCTGGGATGCAGCTCGTGACGGAGAGCTTTTCAATACTTACCACGCTATTCTTCGGGAGGTAGAACGAAGCCGGGAAGACAGCAAAGCATATTCCTTTGACGGCGTTGGCAAATCTCTCACCGTGAAAGCCTATATCAATATTGACAGCAAAGAAAAATTCATGAATGATGCAGCAGTTCTCCTTATGGATGCTGTCAGCTTTGCTTCCGGTGGTGGAAGACTTGAGCTCGGAAACGGGGATCACATGCTCCATACTGCCTATTACCCTGATGATAAAATCCTGATGAGTGATACACTTAGAAATTCCATTCTGAAAATGTATGATTTTTCCGTTGCATATGAGAATCTTCTCCGAGATGGACAATATCCGATAGAAAATAAAGTGGAAATAAAAGATACTCCTACCAGTACCGATGGAAAAAGTTATACCATATGGACTTATCCTAAAGAAGACTCGGAATATCAAATTCTCCATCTGATTAATCTTCGAAATAACGATAATCAGTGGGTGGATGAAAAGGGAAAGAAAAAAGAACCGGAAATGCAGGAAAATCTTAAAGTAAAGTTTTATACCGATCGGAAAATTTCTTCTGTCTACCTTTGCTCTCCGGATTTTTCAAACTGTGAAAGTCTTTCCTTAAGTCATGATAAAGG
>CAUUUY010000280.1:0-2925 GCA_963548305.1 uncultured Oribacterium sp. | reverse complement strand
CGTACTTACGGTGTTATTTATAAGTTTACTGTATATCTTCCCAAAATCCGGTATAAGGGAAGGCTACTAATTCCCCCGGTTTCTTATAAGTTCGAAATAGAAGTCACTGCTACATCCCCCCTCACCTTCCCCTTTGGCAACATAAATAATTATAAATATATCTACACTAACTTTGGCGGGTGGAAAATAAAAAACTCCTTATAATTCAATCTTTTTAGCGGTTAACCCTTTTGATAAAGCGAGATACAAATTCCACAGACGAGGACTTGTTTGAGCGTCAGTCCACCGTTTTTTGGTGGACAAGCGAGTTCCGCAGTCTGTGTGAATTTGTCGAAGCTTTGAGAAAGCAATTTGGTGATATGTCAAGAGGTATTTGAAAAAGATTTCTAGAGAAAATGGTAACCTTAATAGACCTATGTGTACTATAAAAAAAAAAAAGATAGAACATAGGTTTGATGTATTGTATTGATTACCTACTCTTTTCCAGAGAGTAAAGTTGCGTTTTGTCCAGCAGTCCAAAAAGCATACGTAAAAATTTACGAGAGGTCAACGCGAGTGCTCTTTTGTGCTGATGTGTAGTAGTTTCAGCAAATTTTTTGCCATAAAAAGCTTTATATTCCGGGCAGTGGTTAATAACACTTCCGGTGGCTTCTATGATATAGTAACGCAGGTAACGGTTTCCGGCTTTGCTCATTTTAGTATCTTCTGCACGGAAGTTGCCTGACTGGTTTTCCTTCCAGATGATACCAGAGTATTTAGCTAGTGCATCATTATTGGGAAAAGCCTTTATGGTGCCTATTTCAGCAAGTATGCCGGCTGCATATGTAGGACCTATGCCAGGTATTGATTTCAATACCTGATACTCCAGAGGGTTTATTCCCTGTACTGTCTGTTCAATTGCCTTTTCGATTGCTTTAAGTTCTTTCTCAAAAGCTCTGATGCAATTGAAAGAACTACTGATAGAGAGCGTGATCGGTTTGGCAACTACTTTGTCCAGACGGTATGAACCCTTTGCAGCGGATTGTAGCAGCTTTGCTGTTTCTTCCGGATCAGTGATGCGTCCATGGCTTTTGGATTCGATCAATTCCACCAGTTCATCAATGGAAGCCCTTATAATATCGTTATTGGTTACATATTGTTCTATGATGGCTTCGGCAGTTGCGCCATACTTGTTACTGAATGGATGGTCTTCACTTTTCAACATAGCGAACTCACTGAATTTGAGGAAGATATTGTTAAGCACATAAGTCTTCTCACGTGCAATGCATTCAGCTATGTGCAGACGGTGTCTTGTAAGTCTTTGAAGAGCCAGATACTGGGCACCGCGCCAAGGTTTTATGGTAATACGACCAACTCTTGCAAAGTCAGCAATGACAAAGGAATCAATTCCATCATTCTTATTGATGGAATTAAATGATTCTTTGTATTTAGCAACTTCTTTCGGATTGAGGCAGTACACTTCTGTGCCAAATGGCGACAGCATGTCGCTGGCTGAGAGATAATTAGCGATATGTACACCATAGAATCCGGTGGATTCCATACCTATTATGACATGTTTGAACTCATGGTGTGCTGAAAGAACATCCACAAGAAGAGATTCTAGAATCTCTGCTCCTTCTTTAGCATTAGGCACAGGCTTCATGCGGATAAAATACTCCCGGTTGAAGTCAATGGCAGAAACAACATTTGTACGAGATCCTATATCGATTCCAACAAACAGCGTTGACAGGTAATCGGTTTTCTTCATGGTTAATCACCTCCTTTCTTCATAGAATAGGTGTGTGAAATAGAGGACATGACTTATCCCAAACCAATACACCAGTCTAACCCTCGCGTTATCGGCATTACCCGATAGAAACGTCCTGCTGGAGACTCTTAAGACCGGGGTGCAGCATTTGTGTAATAGATCTCAGTGTATTGTCCGGGCTTCAAGCTTTCGTAGCAGTAGCATCGGCTCTGCAATTGCGAGACAGAAGTGACCACAGCCTAGATTCACTAAAGAATTATTATAGCGCTTGGGAAAGTATGTCGCAATGTAACTAAAAACTGTATAGATGAGAAATGGACTGCCAGCACTTGGTGAAGGAGAACCCTCCAGACAGATAAGAATGTTCATACACCTATACGCAAAAAGAAAAGTTTGCAACCAGATTTTTACTGGCTACAAACTTATTATACGAGGGTTGCGAGTATGATTGAATTATACGGAGTTTTTTATAAACTAATAACCACAAACTATTATAATTGTTTATGCTGCCAACTCCCCTACAAATCAGTCTTTCAGGCGGTATATTATACATTGTATCTAAGCTGCCTGAACCATAATGTTCACAAAAACTTCAAAAAAGTAATTGGAATAAAACACTTGACATATAAAATGAAAAAGATTATACTAACGCTCGTAACATTTGCTTAACAAATTAGAACCAGAAAAGAAACAGGTGAAAACACATATGTGGATATAACATGAGCAAATGAATATAAGAGAAAATAATAAAAGCTCGGCAGGGGGACGGTGTCAAAGTCCAAGGTTTTGGAAAGGCTAATAGGAAAAATATTCGTATGAGCTGAGCGGTCAAGTTAAGGAGATAACATTACATGAAGTTTAATAAAGTTGTAGCATTTGGAATACTTAGTTTAAGCTTACTCGTAGGTTCTGCGACACCTGCATTTGCGGATACGGCAAATGAGGAGATGATAGTAAAAATTGATTCTGATTCCGTTAACATTTATAAGGATGTTGAATTTACAAAAGTACTTACAGTAGGTAAGAAATCACAAGAGTATGATCTTGTACAAAAACTTCCCAGCAACTTGGTAAAGATATCAGTAGACGGTTCTGAAGCCTATGTAAGTCTTGACCAAGGCGCAAGTATAGGTCCTAAAGTAACAGAAGAAGAAAAGGCGGCAGCCAATGCTAAGGCA
>CAUUUY010000279.1:0-2931 GCA_963548305.1 uncultured Oribacterium sp. | reverse complement strand
CATATTTGGTGCCTTGGAAATGAGAGGAGAGCACGTATTTTACATCCATGGGACTGATCTTCTTTTCCGGCACCATGCTCCAGGGGATGTCATCGGAATCCGGGGTGAAATCCGCATTTTCCCCTTCATAACGGAAACAATGGGGATTCAAGGTCTTCAGCATATACCAGGTTCTGGGGGTGTTATACACATGGTCCGCATCGGAGTGACTGCCAAAGGCGTCTCTGGGATTGAACTCTTCTTCGTAGGAAAGATTCAAATGATGCTCTGCGATAAATTCCCTTAAATCCTCGGAACAGATGTGGGATTCCTGCTTTCCGAAGGCATCCTTTAAATCAAAGGAGTCGATGCCCTGCTGGTTGGCCATCATCACATAGGAATCATCCGGAACTCTTTTGGCGATAAAATGATGTCCGCCGATGGTTTCCAGCCACCAAATCTCCCTGGGATCGGAGAAAGCGATTCCATTCATTTCATAGGTGCCGTACTTTTCTAAGAGCTCTCCAAGACGGAGTACTCCTTCTCTTGCGGAATGGATATAGGGCAGCAGTAAGCTTACCATATCTTCTTCCCCGATGCCTCCGGGAATTTCCGTCCTGCCTTCCTTGTGAAGCACTACCAAAGGATCCGCTGCCAGCACCAGCTCGTTACTGGTAATGGTTTCCGTAGCGGAAACGGAGACATTGGCACTGTTGGTGCCGGCGCCTGCCCAGATACCGCTATCGTTTAAGGCATTGGGGAAGCAAATGTAATCCAGCGCCTTGTCCGGCAAGGGAATCTCCACATGAGAAAGCACGGAACGGTATTTCTTGGGAGGATTCTTTCCGGAAACGGAAATCATTTTCTTCAGAGTATACTCTCCGGAACCGGAATCCATATTACGGGCGATCATGGTGGAACCGTCGTAGCTGGCATCCTTACCAACCAAAATTGTTGTACAAGACATAGCAAATTCTCCTTTCAAATATTTTTTTCTATTATATAATGCACAATTTCAGAAAGCAAACGATGGTTTTGAAATGCCTTTCGCTTGCTACCGAAAGCCGATTCATGGTATAAACAAAGGGTTGGAGAAGGATTGGAAAAGGACACTATAAAGGAGGCACTATGGAAGAACAGGGATACGAGAACAATAACGGCACTGTAGGCGGAGAGCAGCAGAGCATGGAAAGACAGACCGGCAGAGATACTTTGGAAAGAAGGCCGGGTCCATGGAATATTTCCGAGGAAGACCTGCCTGAGGAGCTTAAGGTGGTACCGGCTCTTCACTTCTTCCTGTATCAGATAGTTTTTGCGATTCCTCTGGTAGGACTTATTGTGGTGATTATCATGAGTCTCGGAGCTACGAAGAACAAGAATATTCGAAACTTTGCCAGAGCCCAGCTAATTGCCATTGTGGTGGGAATTGTTCTGACAATGTTGTTCGGAGCGGCAATTCTCAGCTTTTTCCTGGCTTTTGTGGGCCCCTATTTGGATCATCCCCCCATCGTATAAAGAGGAATTTTCATCCTAATCTCGATACAATAAATGGTATTGTTTTGGAAGAAAGGAAGCTCTATGGCCAAGGAAATGTGGAAGCCCGGAAATATGCTGTATCCGGTGCCTCCTGTGCTGGTGACTTGTCAAAATAAAAAAGGGGAAAGCAACATGCTTACGGTGGCCTGGGCAGGAACGGTCTGCTCCACACCGGCTATGCTTTCCATTTCCGTTCGGAAGGAGCGCTACTCCCATGCTATGCTGATGGAAACCGGAGAGTTTGTAGTAAACCTTCCTACGGAAGATTTGGTACGAGAAACGGATGAGGCCGGTGTACGTTCCGGAAGAGATATCAATAAGTGGGAAAAACTGCATTTGCATCAGGAAGAGGGGAAAATGCTTTCCGTTCCCATGATTTCAGAGTGCCCGGTAAATATGGAATGTAAAGTAAAGCAGGTATTGGAGCTGGGAAGTCATGACCTGTTTTTGGCGGAAATCCTGGCGGTTCATGTAGACTCTTCCTTATTGGATGAAAAGAAACGCTTGCAGCTGGAAAAGGCAAAGCTTTTGGCTTATTCCCACGGACAATATTTCGGTCTTGGAAAAGTCTTGGGAAGCTTCGGATTTTCCGTGCGAAAAGGAGCAAAGAAAAAGACAGCAGGAACAGAAAGGAAAAAGCATGGCAGCAGAAGAAAATAAAGACATGGAAGAAGAGCTGGTGGGGCTTTCCGAAGACTTAGCCAGATGGAATGCCAGAAGATCCAAGGAAGAGCAGTACCATCTTATAGAAGAAGAATCCGAGAAGCTTAGGGCTAAAAATCACGAAGAATTTTCTGAGGATAGAAGAGGACAGAACAAGGAAGGAATCACCGAGGCGGGACAGAAGAATACTTCTTCAGAGCAGGACTTAGATGGTCTGAAAAATGGAAGATGGACTACGGAAGAGCTTCATCGTTATCGCCGCGCAGGGGATAAGATTCCGGAATATACCGCAGGATATTTGCCCGGTGAAGAGAAGTTTATTCGTTTCATGATGTCCTATTATAAGAAGAAAATCTGGGGATTGGTTTTTATTTTTTGGTTTGCTCTAGGCCTTTTGGCATTTACTCAGTATTGGATGGGAAATAGCTTTTTTGCCATTTGCATGGTAATTCTTATGGTTCTTGTTCCATTTTTGCTGTTTTATCTTTATAAGGGACAACTTCAGAATCTGTATCGGTCTTCCAATAAAAAGCTGAATTTACCGGTAAGCATCGCCTTCTATAAGAACTACTTTTTGATGAAGACGGAACGCAGCAGTATGATTATATACTACGAAGAGCTGAAAAACATCATAGATATGGAGACGTTGTATCTTTTGGATATCGGTGGCAATGCGCTGATTCCCGTAGATAAGGACAGCTGAAGCGAGTCCTGCAGGGACTTCCTGGAGGCAGTACGGAAGAACCTTATTAT
>CAUUUY010000278.1:0-2941 GCA_963548305.1 uncultured Oribacterium sp. | reverse complement strand
GCATGAGCCGGAAGAGAGCCAAGGGCACAGTCATAAGCATAATCACACTCATACCCATGAGCACAGCCATGAACATAGTCATGAGCACAGCCACGAGCATGGACAGGGGAAGACTTTGGCTCACATCCATAGTCACAGAAACCTTATAGGTTTTGATGAACATGGTATTCCTACCATTACCTTAAAGTCAGATCATGAGGAGGATGGGGACGATAAAGCCTTTATTAGAGATTATATGAATGCGGTTTCCGCCTATCGAAAGACCTTCCCCTCCAAGCAGGATGTGTTGGAGCAAACCCCGGATCCTGCCGTACGGGAATTAATCTTACGACAGGAGCAGCTTGGCTTTGACACTACCTTTGATCGTTTTGATCAACAGCAACCCCAGTGTAGCTTCGGTATGGCCGGTATCTGCTGTAAAATCTGTAATATGGGTCCCTGTAAGGTCACGCCGAAAAGTCCAAAGGGAGTGTGCGGAGCGGATGCGGATTTGATTGTAGCCAGAAATCTTCTTCGCTCTGCTGCGGCAGGTGTGGCTCAGCACGGAATGCATGGTCGTGAAGTCATCTTATCCTTAAAGTGGGCAGCAGAGGGAAAGCTGGATCTTCCGATTTTAGGACAGCAAAAGATTCGGGATGTGGCAAAGGCTTTCGGCATCAAGACCAGTAGAAGAAACATTAAGAAAATTGCCTCCGAGCTTGCAGATGTTTTGCTGGAGGATATGAGCCGCACGGTTCCAAAGGACTATGAAGTTATCAAGGCCATGGCGCCTAAGGAAAGGCAGGAGCTGTGGGAGAAGCTGGATATTCTGCCCATCAGTGCCTATCATGAAGTTTTTGAAGCTTATCATAAAACCGGCGTAGGTACAGATGGTGATTGGAAGAGTGTAATGCAACAATTTCTTCGTTGCGGTCTGGCCTTCACCTTCTCCGGTGTGGTGAGCACTTCCATTGCTACAGACGGACTTTTTGGTGTGGGAGATCGGGTGACCTCCAAGGTGAATATCGGAGCCTTGAAGAAGGGCTATGTAAATATTGCGGTGCACGGACATCTTCCGACACTGGTCAGCGAAATCGTTAAAGTCGGACAGGAAGAGCATTTTGTGGAGCTGGCAAAGAAGGCAGGCGCCAAGGGCATTCGCTTCTATGGAATCTGTTGTTCCGGACTTTCCGCAATGTATCGTTACAGCAACGTTATTCCTTTGTCTAATGCGGTTTCTGCGGAATTGGTACTGGGTACCGGTGCCTTGGATTTATGGATTGCGGATGTACAGGATGTGTTCCCTGCTATCATGGAGGTGGCAAATTGCTTTAAGACCACGGTAATTACCACCAGTGATTCTGCAAGACTCCCCGGAGCGGAACGCTATGAATATGATCACCATCATTCCAATATTGGAGAAACCAGAGCACTGGCAGAGAAGATCGTCCTTAGAGGAATCAAGAGCTTCCAGGATAGACAGGGAATTCCGGTATACATTCCTCCCTATGAAGTGGAGGCGGAGGTGGGATTCTCCGTTGAATACGTGCATAAACGCTTCGGATCCATGGAGCCTATGGCGAAAGCCTTAAAGGAAGGAAAGATTCTGGGCATCGTGAATATGGTGGGATGTAATAATCCTAAGGTGCTATACGAAAAATGTATTATTGACGTAGCCGATGCTTTACTCCGAAATAATATCTTGATTTTGACCAATGGATGCGCTTCCTTCCCTCTGATGAAAATGGGCTATTGCAATATTTCCGGTCAAAGACATTGCGGAGAGAGTTTAAAGGAATTTCTGGGTGCAGATTTACCACCGGTATGGCATGTGGGTGAATGTATTGATAATACCCGTTCCACAGGTATTTTTGCAGGCATTGCCGGGGTGGAAGGTAAGAAGATTCAGGAGATGCCCTATGCCTTTACCTCTCCGGAGTGGAGTAATGAAAAAGGAATCGATGCAGCCTTAGGCTTCAGACTTATGGGAGTAAATTCCTATCACTGTGTGGAAGCCCAGATTCACGGCTCGAAAAATGTCATTGAATTCTTAAAGGAAGGTACTAGAGAGACTCTCGGTTCCGTGATGTATGTGGATACGGATCCGGATAAGCTGGGAGAAAAGATTGTTGCGGATATTATAGAGAAGAGAAAGGCTTTAGGTTGGACTGTTCCTAAGGAAATTGTGCATAAAGAATTAACCGGTGAAGAGTTATTGGCTCAAATTCCTGTAAAAGTGAAAAAGGCGGAATAAAGGTTTAAAGAGAGAAATAAGAAAGGAGATAAGCTATGGCTTGTGTTGCAGTACCTATTGTAGAGGGAATTTTGGTAAAAACGGCTGAATGGATTCTTGTGCAAAAGGAAAGAAAAGAAGAGGCAAGAATAAAAGCTATTAAAGGAGAAGTTGACGGGAAAATTTTGACGAATGGCGAAAAGAGCTATTCTTTCGAACTGAAAAATGAGAACTTCCCGGAAGGAGAGAAGAATTTATCCCTAAAGCATTCCGGAAGGGAAGTGGGGCTAAGTCTTCGAAAGAAGCTTCATCTCTTATCGAACTTTTTGTTTTCCGGTTCCATTCTTTTGGTTTTTGAACATTTTTGGCATGGGGAAATCGTTCCCTTCTTTCCCTTTTTAACCGGAGCAAGATCGCCGGAGGATACCTATACCATGTTACAGGAAATGAGCACGGTGGGCGTTTCCATGGCCCTTCTTATTACCGTAATCTGGGCAATTTATTGCTTTGTATTGGAAAGAAAGCTACAGAAGGAAGGAGAGAGAAATGCATCTATTGCTTAGTGTTTTTGCAACAGAATGGAGTTTTTCCCATTTTTTACGGGATAAAAACAAGGAATATGCCTATCATATTCCCTGTTTACTCTTTTTATCCGCCAGCCTGATGTGGTTTGTGGACAGTATCTTTGAATATCTGGAGAAGGGAACGGAAATCTTTACCCCCAATCTA
>CAUUUY010000277.1:0-2942 GCA_963548305.1 uncultured Oribacterium sp. | reverse complement strand
CCGGGTGCCGGCTCCTCGATGGGGCGGTATTCCTTGGTGTTAATCGGACCTTCTCCATCAATGGGGGCTCCCACAGCATCTACCACACGACCAAGATATGCGTCTCCCACAGGAATTCCCGCCATCTTGTTGCTTCGTACCACTCTGCTTCCCTCGATGATTCCTTCTTCATCACCGAAGAGGATAACACCGATTCGGTTTCTTTCAATGTTCTGTACCATACCCCGAACACCGTTGTCAAAGACAACGATTTCTCCGTACATAGCATGATCCAGTCCGTTGATGATAACGATACCGTCACCTACAGAGCTGACAAAACCGATTTCTTTCTTCTCCGCCTTTAAATCAAAGTCCTCTACGGAGCTTTGTAAAATGCTGATAATATCCTGCTGGCTGTTGGAGAAACGTTTATTCTGCATTTCCTCCAAAAACTGCTCTCGTCTTCCCTTGGTACTCCAATCATACTGGTCATGGCCTACCTCCAGGATAAATCCGCCTCCCAGACTCTCGTCCTCTTCCAATACGACTTCAATGTTCCGGGAATGATATTTGTTATAAACAAATTCCCGAATTCTCTTTAATTGTTCTTCCTCCGGCTTTGTTACATACCGAAGATGTACTTTTAATTTGGTGGATTCTTCATTGGAGATTTTTTCATACTCCTCTGCCACCTCACCCCATGCACTGAGAAGGCCGTCATTGCACAGTACCTTCAAGGTATCCCTAACTTCTGTAGGGAAAATGCTATCGATGATAGACATTCTCTTTTCCAAAGGTATTGTGGCGTCGGAAAGCTGTCCTGCCGTCTCCGGTAAAACTTCAAAAATCCGACTGGTCTCCTCTATAACGCTTTTCGGAACGCGCATTCTGAAAAGCTGTTTTGCATACTCTACCACTTTTTGCAGCATAGTCCTTACTCCTTCTTCTCCGCATCTTCTAGGAAGGTATCATACAGCTTTTGATTGTTTTCCACGGAATCCTTGCTGGCTGCAATCTTATAGGCAGCCTTTGCCACAAGCATAGCCACCTCTTCTTCCATCTCGTGTTGCTTCTGTTCAGCCTGTCTCTGCGCCTCTATCTTGGCTTCCGCAATAATCTTGTCTGCCTTCTCCCTGGCATTTCCGATGATTTCATCGTATTCAGAAGACGCCTGCAAACGAACGGCCTCTAACTTTTCCTGCCGTTCCGTATCAATCTTTGCCATGCTGTCTTCATATTGTTGTTTCAAATCTCTGGCCTTTGTATTGGCCTCTTCCGCTTCTCGATAAGAAGTGTCCAGTTCGTCCTGTCTTGCCTTCAAAGCGGCACGAACCGGTTTAAACAGAAAGCGATGCACAAAATAAACCAGCACCAATAAATTAATGACTGTAAAAATAATACTACTTAGATTGAGACTAAGCATCGTTTTCCCTCCTTCGATTCCAAAACCTGTTCCTTACTTCAAGAAGAGGATGATCATAAGTCCGATAACGAAACCATAGATGGCTGTTGCCTCTGCCAGTGCACAACCAAGCAAGAGAATCGTCATAATCTTAGAACTTGCTTCCGGCTGTCTTGCTACCGCCTCTGTTGCCTTTCCTGTTGCCAAACCGATGCCTAATCCTGCTCCAAGACATGCCAATGCTGCAATTGCTGCTCCTAATGCTACCATAATTTTCTCTCCATTCTGTCGCTAAGCGACCATTTTTACTGCGACCTACACTACTCCACTCTACTCTACCGCTTCCGCAATATAAAGCGATGTTAAAAAGACAAAAACATACGCCTGTACCAGACCGTCAAAGAGGTCAAAGTACAAGGACAGGATTGCCGGAACTCCTACCGGAACCACCAGTTCCACAAGCTCCATGATAACGAAGGCTCCTAATACATTTCCAAAGAGACGCATACACAAGGATAATGGTCTGATAAAGACCTCCAGGATATTAATCGGCGTCATAATGGGAATGGGTTGTGCGAAGCGCTTTACCCAGCCTCCGGTACCGAAGGCACGTATTCCTGCTACTTCCACAAGAATAATGCTCATCAGGGACAGCGCCACAGGAACATTAAAATCCTTTGTGGGCGGCTTAAAGCCGAAAACACCGAAGAGGTTGGCTATACCGATAAAAATCAATACCACAGCCAGATACGTACCGTATTGCTTGCCCTCTTCTCCCAGATTGCCTTCCATGAACTTGTCCAGCTTAGTCACAATCAATTCTGCGACCTGCTGTCTCGTCCCCGGTGTACGAACCTTGCAATCTCTACCCAACAGGTAAGCGCCAAATATCATCACCGCCATGATAATCCAAGTCACCACAACAGATTCGGAAACCGGAATTCCTCCAAAAATCGGAATTGTAAAGACAGTTTCCACATTCAGCTCTTCCAGCAGGGATGCTGCAAGCTTTTCCATGGTTTTCCCCCTTTCTTCACTCTCAAGTACCTTTGAGATTATAGGCACTCTCTCCGTGATTGCAAGTATTTTCTAAAATTAAGCTAAAAATATTTTCTACACTATTTTTTTGTTGTTTTCCCCCAGCAATCTCGGATTCACGAAAGCTAATTTTACATTTCCCACAAGCAAAGTGCAAGTTATTTTCAGTTTTTCCTTTCATAATGGATACAATACGCAAAGTTTTTTTCTATTGGAAAATGATATTCATATAGAAATACCATAATTTTTTAAGTAAGGTAAATAACAAATAACCTGTTCATCTTGAATCCCTCTCTGAGATAGTGTGTAAAGTGGAAAAAGTGCGTTCAACTTTCCACACGTTTCACGATTATCTCAATTTTTGCTTGTTATAGTTCTATAAATCCAGTGTTTATACCTAATCTAAATGTCCAAAAACTCATAAGGCTTTTCCGAAAGAGAAGATTCGCAGCACTCGGCAAGATACGCATCCTTCTCCTTTAGGCTCTCTATGTCCGGATATACGTTTAACACTCTGTCCCCC
>CAUUUY010000276.1:0-2965 GCA_963548305.1 uncultured Oribacterium sp. | reverse complement strand
AGCCCAGGAAATCATGCCGATGTAAGTCTTCAATCTCCGTAGCCATAAAATCAGCCTGTTTCTTTAAGGCAAAGCTAAAGCAGGGGCACTCCGCATTTTCCATAAATTCTTCTGAAAAATCCGCATCAAGATTCACCAGTCCCGTCTTGGACTGGGTGAAAATTCTGGACTTGTAATACTTATATTCCGCAAAATCTTTATGCTCATTTTCTCCGATATGATCCTCTTCGATATTGGTAAAAATACCATAATCAAAAAGGATACCGTCGGTTCTATGCATCTTAAAGCCCTGGGAGGAAGCCTCCATAACTACGGCATTACAGCCCTTTTCCTTCATTTTCCGGAAGGTTTCCTGCAAAGTATAGGATTCCGGTGTGGTATTTCTGCTTTCCTCATGGATGCCGGCATAATCGATTCCGGTGGTTCCGATAAGACCGCAATTGTAGCCCGCTTCCATAAGAATTGCCCGCACCATACTGGCTGTTGTGGTTTTTCCCTTGGTACCGGTGATGCCAATCATCAGCATCTCCTTGGAGGGGTAGGAAAAATAAAAGGCTGACAGCTCCGCCAAAGCCTTTCTGCCGTTTTCCACCTGTACAATGCAAAGGTCTTCCCTATCCTGCATTTCCTTCGGTAAATCAGGAAGATTTTTCTCCACCACAAATACTCGAACACCCTTTTCCAAAAGCTCCGGAATTTTGTCATGGGAATCCATGGTACTTCCCTTCATGCAAAGAAATAAATCCCCTGCCTTAGCTCTTCGAGAATCATAGGAGAGGGAGGAAAATTCCTCCCTCTCTCCATCTCCCCGAAGGACCTTCGCTTCGCTTAAACAAGACAACCAGCCCTTCATCTATGCCTCCTTAGAAAATTCCTACAATCTTTTCATTTTCAAAGCCAATCTTTTTTGCTGCCGGCTCCTTTGGCAGCCCCGGCATCGTCATAACATCGCCTGCTAAGCATACCACAAATCCTGCTCCGGCGGAGAGGGAAAGTTCACGAATTTCAATACGGAAATTCTTAGGTCTTCCCAAAAGATTCGGCTTATCGGATAAGCTGTAGGGCGTCTTTGCCATACAAATCGGAAGATTGGAATAGCAGGATTCTTCCAGCTTCTTTAATTCCTCTTTAGCCTTATTCGAATACTCTACCCCGTCGGCACCGTAAATTTCCTTCGCCAGGAGTTCAATCTTCTGAGAAATCCTCTGCTCTGGAGTTTGCAAAGTATGGAAATTCACTTCCCCGGCTTCCACAGTTTCCAGTACTGCCTTAGCAAGCTCTTCTCCTCCTTCACTTCCCTTTCCGTAAGCTTCCATGATGGCGCAGCGAACGCCTCTCTGTGCACAGAAATCCTTTAAGAACGAAAGCTCCCCCTCAGTATCTGTAGCAAAACGATTTACTGCCACAACTGCAGGAACACCGAATTTCTTTACATTTTCGATATGCTTTTCCAAGTTCTCTAAGCCCTTTTCCAAGGCTTCACGATTCTCCTTGGAAATCTCTTCTCTCGGAAGTCCGCCGTAGTATTTTAAGGTACGAAGGGTAGTTACGATGACAGCACAAGAAGGCGTTAATCCGGCTGCCGCACACTTAATATCAAAAAACTTCTCCGCTCCCAGGTCGGCACCGAAGCCTGCTTCGGTAACCAGAAAATCCGCTAAAGCCAAGCCCATCTTGGTGGCCCTTATGGAGTTACATCCGTGGGCAATGTTAGCAAAGGGTCCACCATGGATAATGGCAAGGTTTCCTTCCAAACTTTGCACAAGATTAGGTTGCATAGCATCCTTTAAAAGAACCGCCATAGCTCCGGTACATTCCAAATCCTTTGCATAGACTCTCTCGCCCTTCTTGTTATAGGCTACTACGATTTTGTCTAAACGCTCCTGTAAATCCTTCATATCCTTGGCCAGACAAAGAATCGCCATGATTTCGGAGGCTACCGTAATCTGGAAATGATCCTCTCTCATAGCACCGTCCGCCTGATTTCCCAATCCAACGATAATATTTCTCAAAACTCTGTCATTCATATCCAAACAACGCTTCCAAAGAATCTTTTTGGGGTTAATCTCTAAAGCATTACCCTGATGAATATGATTATCCAAAACTGCGGCCAATAGGTTATTGGCAGAAGTGATGGCATGGAAATCTCCCGTAAAATGAAGGTTAATGTCCTCCATGGGGGCAACCTGAGCGTAGCCTCCGCCTGCAGCTCCCCCCTTTACGCCGAAGCATGGTCCAAGGCTGGGCTCTCTTAATGCCACAATACTTTTCTTTCCTAAACGGTTCAACGCATCATTTAAGCCGATAGATACCGTAGTCTTTCCCTCTCCTAAGGGGGTAGGATTTGTAGCGGTAACCAGAATCAATTTTCCCTTCTGCTTTCCTTCCTGAGCAGAGCAAAAGCTTTGGGATAATTTTGCTTTATACTTTCCGTAGAGTTCCAGATTCTCTTCGGAGATACCATAATTCTTAGCCACTAAAGCAATTGGTTGCAGCGTAACTTCCTGAGCAATTTCTAAATCTGATTTCATTTACTCCATCCTTTCTGTAGACAGTAACTCCTCAAATTCTTCCATGTTCATTAAAACCTTTCTGGCCTTGGTGCCTTCCTCCTCTCCAACGACATGTTCCGCAGCCAACTGATCCATTATCCTTGCCGCCCGATTAAAACCGATGCGGAATTTTCTTTGTAAAAAGCCGATACTTGCCTTGTCCGTTTCAATCACCAGTGATCCGGCCTCCGCAAAAAGCTCATCCCGGTCACTTTGACTTCCTCCGACCTCTTCCGTAGCTTCCTTCTCCAGACTCTTGGAGATGGAATGGTTGTACTCCGCTTCTCCTTGAGACTTTAAAAACTCCGTTACCTTAGCCACTTCCTCATCCGATACAAAGGCTCCCTGTACTCGAATCGGCTTGGGTAAGTTCTGGGGGAAGAAAAGCATATCTCCCTTTCCCAGAAGCTTTT
>CAUUUY010000275.1:0-2967 GCA_963548305.1 uncultured Oribacterium sp. | reverse complement strand
GTGCATATACAAAAGCTTGATTATTTACAGCTCCTTTTTATTTTGAGAATACTTTTGATGTTCCCTTAATACGAAGGCAAGCCAGGGGAAGAGTAGATAACCGAAAACCATAGCAAAGATGGCATAGAAGTTCGGCTCTAGAAAGCCATCTTTTTTACTGCTGAACTGTGCCACCCAGTTGAACTGACTGAGCAGGAAGACAGTCAGACAAATGGCCAAAATGGATAAGGGCACATCCAGAATAAAGCTTTTGATGGGCTTCTCGATAATTTCTCCCTTTTGTTTTCCGTAGTAGAAGCATAGGACAGCCGAAGGCACCAAAAGGAATTGTACAAATCGGGCAATGGAGCTGATAATCATAATGCCCTTCATATCATAATGAAAAGTCATAGGAATCATAATCGCCCACAAAATGCTGAATACAAAAGCGGCATAGGGGAAGCCCCCGGCAGTTCTCTTGGTGAACGCGTTGTTTACCTGTCCGTCCTTGGCCATTGCCTCCAAAAGTCTGGGGGTATGGAAGGAAGCCGCAATATTAATACCGAACATAGAGACAAAAGCACCTAAAACAATGGCGTTTTGCAATACGGGATTTGCAAAGATATCTGCTAAAAC
Organism: uncultured Oribacterium sp.; assembly: GCA_963548305.1. Taxonomy (GTDB): domain Bacteria; phylum Bacillota; class Clostridia; order Lachnospirales; family Lachnospiraceae; genus Oribacterium. Next base: position 2,352 of record CAUUUY010000275.1, on the reverse strand, counting down.
CACAACATTGCCGGAGGTTAGCAGAGCCATGGGATTCAGTCTCATGGATACAAAAACAATGCCCAAGTAGATGGCGGCAATCATGAAGATGGATAGGGGTAATGCTTTTGGAAGATTTTTTTCCGGCTTTTCCATATCGGAAGAACCGCTGGCTACTCCCTCGAAGCCGGTAAAGGCATAAAAGGCTGCTACAATGGCTGTGACAAAGGATTTACTACTTAAAGCAGGAACGGTGTTGCTGCTGTTTCCGGGTGCCAGCAGAGACAGGTCTGCAGTTTGTTTATGCTGTAATACGAGGAAAATTCCTGCCAGAATCGTCAGAGATAAGGCCAATACCTTTCCTAATGTAGATATGTTGGAAACAAATTCCAGAACCTTAAGTCCGAACAAATTAATGATAAATAGGACCAGCATCAAAAGAATAAAGCCTACTGTTACCAAAGCAAAGCTATTGGTGTCCATACCGAAAATCTGCAGGACGGTTTTTACTACGCCGGTGGCCATCACACCCCAGGCAATGCTGGCGGAAACGAATCGGGTGATTCCGATATAAAGTCCGGCATTTTCGCCGAAGGCTGCTTCTACGTAAGCATAGGCGGCTCCACTCTTCACCACATAGCGGGAGGCGGAAGCAAAGCTTGAGGCTAAAATTACGGCGAAGCCTGCAGCGCAGAGATAAGCAAGGGGGGCATAGGAGCCTACCTGTTTTACCACAGAACCGGGAGAAAGAAAGATTCCGGTTCCGATAATGGAATTAATCGTTAATAGTACGATGGACCAAAAGCCCAACTTTTGCGATTTACTCATTTGCACTCCTTTAATTCAATAGAGGACCCGAAAACATTCGGGTCGACTTTTCCTATGATCTGACAGATAAAGACTAAGCTTTTCCATTCAAATTGTGATATTCCTTTCCGGCTTCCACCAGGGCAAGGAAAATTTTTTGAATATCTTTGTACTTTGCCTGTAACATTTCCGGATGGAACTGGACTCCGATACCGAAGGGGTAATCCTTTAATTCAATGGCTTCAATAACATCATCCAAGGCTCTTCCGGAAACGCTTAAGCTTGCAGGAACCTCCTTAATCGCCTGATGGTGAAAGCTGTTGATACAAATCTCTTCCTTGGCTAAAATCTTAGCAAGTCGGCTGCCGGATTCTATTTTCATACTATGGGTAGGAATAGAAGGGCCATGTCCCTGAGAATGCTTAAAGCTTTCCGTAGTCTTTAAGGAAAGATCCTGGTAAAGGCTTCCCCCCTCTGCCACATTCATTAACTGATATCCGCGGCAGATTCCCAAAATGGGAAGCTTTTTCTCTTTCGCCAGACGATAGAGCAAAAAGTCAAATTCATCTCTTTCGGGGCAGATTCCCTGAAGCTTTACATGGGGCTCTTCTCCGTAACGGTAGGGAGCAATATCCTGTCCCCCTGAAAAAATAATGCCGTCAACAAGTTCTAAGCTTATGCGCAAATTTTCTTCGCAATCCTCCATGGGAATCATCAGAGGTACTGCTCCGGCCGCAATTACGGCAGAAACATAGTCCTTATTCACATAAATTCTTTCATAACCGGGGAATTCACCCCCCTGATCCACAAGCACACTGGTGGAAATTCCGATTACTGGTTTTTTCATAATACATCCTTTCATACTATTTTATCGCTATGCTATTATGCCATAAATATTTTTTATGGGAAATTGGAATTTGGGGAAAAGTGAGACAATCTTACGGAAAAATGTAGAAAAAAGAAGAAAAAAGACATAAAAAAGACAATTTATGGAAGTGCTTTTCTTTTTTCTTATAAGAAAATAGTGTATGATGAAGCTGTTTGGAAAAGGAGTAGAGAATGAAAATTATCGGAATAGTTCCCCCATCACGTCTTCGGGAGACGGAAAACCCCTATGAAGACAATGCTGTTTTTCATGAGCTTTATACAAAAAGAGTGGAAGAGGCAGGCGGTATTCCTATCGGAATTATCGGCGTGGACGGAAAAGTAAAGGAAGAGGCTTTAGCCCTTTGTGATGCGTTTTTACTTTGTGGAGGAAAACGGATTTTTCCCTATCATTTTCAGGTCATAGATTATGCTCTGAAAACAGGGAAAAAGCTTTTGGGGGTATGTCTTGGTATGCAGGCTATACACAGCTATTTTATTGCCAAGGAGGAGCAGCGGAATCGCCCCGGAAAGAGCATTTTGGAAGTTTATGAGGAAATGAAGAAGGAGCGCTATTTCTTTGTGGAACCGGTGGAGGGACATTGGAAATGCAATCCTAACCGGGGAGAAGAACATTTGGTAAAGCAGGAGATTAGGATTTTAGAGGATTCTGTTTTGAGAAAGCATTTTCCCTCTGACAGG
>CAUUUY010000274.1:0-2975 GCA_963548305.1 uncultured Oribacterium sp. | reverse complement strand
GAAGTTTGGGATTCCAGTTTTTTCTGATAAAGCTCCCCCGGTCCTGCAAAGGTGGTAAATATCATAGACAGGCAAAAAAGACTAAGGATTAGGATACCGGTAAGGACCATCTTAGTCTTTTTTTGCTGTTTCTTTTGAGAGAATAAATTCATAGCTTTCCTTTCCTTTTTCGCTCTGAAATATCTTGATACAATCCATAACATCATATCCAATTCAGGAAAGCTTGTAAAGGAAAAATAGAATTCATACCCTTAGCTTATTTAAATTTATCCTGCCTGATTACTCTCTGTTCCCTGAGTAGCCTGTTTATTTCCAGCCTGAGTATTCTTCTTTGAAGAATTATTCTTGGAACTCTTCTGCTTATTCTTCTTACTTCCCTGTCCATCCGTTCTGTTTCCTCTTTCCATTCCCTGACCATTGTTCATGCCACCCTGCGCTCTATCGCCAGGGATTCCTTGACTGCCATCCATGCCACCCTGTCCTCTGCCGCCGGGCATTCCCTGGTCACCGTTCATACCGCCTCGTTCCATACCCTGACCGTTATTCATTGGAGGCATTCCCATGCCATTGTCGCTGGGTGGATTGCCGGGAAAGTTGTTGCCATCCCCACCGGGGAATCCGCCCATCTCGCCGGGCATTCCTTGACCGCCGTTCTGACCGTCTTGGCCTCTACCGCCATGTCCACCTTGGCGTCCATTCATGCCACCCTGTTCTCTGTCTCCGGGCATTCCCTGACCGCCATTTTGACTTCCTCTACTTCTGCCCCCTTGTCTTCCTTGGTCGCCGTTCATGCCACCTTGGAATCCTCCATTTGGAGGGCCGCCCTGCGGACCGCCACCATTCTGTCCTCCATTTTGTCCGCCGTTAAAGCCTCCGTTTGGAGCACCTCCCTGTGGGCCGCCATGGCCCATTCCGCCGCCCATAGCATTTCCGTTCCCTAAAGTATTGGCAATAGCGCTTACCGTAAATTCCTCTGTGTTTTCTCCTACGGAAAGCTTATAGCTCTGATTATTGCTAAGCTCCGGGGAGGAGAACAGTACTACGCCGTAGCTGTTTTGCAAATCGGAAACATCGAAGATTTCTTTTCCCTTGCTGTCTGTAATTTTAATTGTGCTTCCCGCATTTTGATTATTGCTGAGATAATCTACTACAAAGGCCTGGGTAGAGCTGTTTCCGTCAAAGGTCTGGAACATTTCGTTGTTTCCGGCTACCAAAACCGTACCGCCGGTAATGGTGCCTGTTCCGTTGTAATCTAAGGGTCCGTTTCCGTGTCCGGCGCCATCTACTATAAGAGTTCCGCCGCTAATGCTTAAGTCTCCGTTGGAATCCAGACCGTCACCTCCTGCATTTACCCGAAGGGTACCGCCATTGATGTTGATATATACCCCTTCCTGTTCCGCAAATTCGTTTCCGGAACTGTTATCGCTGGCCGCATTTAAACCGTCGTCCTGAGACTTTACGGTAATCGTACCTCCATTAATATCAATAGAAGCGCCCTCCAGTCCCTCATTGGAGTTCTCGATATTTACGTTTCCTTCATTTACCACCAGCTTACCGTCTGCATGCATACCGTCGTCGGAAACGGAAAGAGTATAGCTTCCCTTGGATACCGTCATATCTCCATTGGTGTTAAAGCCATCCTGTCCGGCAGTTATCGTAAAGCTTCCGTCATTGATGGTCAGATTATCTTTACCGTTAATGCCGTGCTTTGTCGCTTCAACAGTATAGTTTCCGCCTTCAATCGTTAAGCTGTCCTTTCCATGGATACCGTCCTCGTAATTTCCTTTCACTTCCAGACTGCCGCTTCCGCTTAGAATCAAATCGGATTTACTGTAAATTGCCGCATCGGGAATATCCTCCGTCTTACTATTGGAAGAATTGGAATTGCTGTCTTCTGTGGTATTGGCCGCTCTAAGATCCTGTACGGAGTTCTTGGAATTCTCCGCCAGAGTTAGGGTGAAATCTCCGGAGGTCTTCACATAGATTGGAGCTGTTTCCTTATTGCTGATGCTAAAGTTATCCAAAATCAAATTGACCTTATGGGTATCTCCCGCCGCAATAACGACCTGTCCATCCTCCAAATTTCCGGAAAGTCTATAAGTTCCTGCAGTGGAAATGGTAATGGTTTTTCCCTCTACAGAAACGCCATTTCCGTTTGTTTTAATCTCTCCATTTTCCACGGTAATCTTCGTTTCACTTCCCGTAGACTTTTCCGCCGGCTTTTGGCTTGTAGCCTGTGTATTATTGCTCACTGTTTTATTCTGTGCCGCATTGGCTGTACTTCCGCAGGCCACCATAATGCTACTTAATCCCAGACCTAAAGCCAAGGCCGCAAGCTTATTGTAATTTACCTTTATTTTCTTCTTCATTTTTTTCTTTTCCTTTCTGCACTCTTTAGTGAAATAGTTCTCTGTAAAATCATCCTTCTTCATTTTTTCATAGATTCCCTTTTTCATCCTTTTCTTGTTCCCAAAAAGGACAACTAAAGCTTTAGAATCCCATTTTATAAACTTGCCCGCTCATCCATACTGCGCGCCAGATAGAGCTCCAGATTGCCGTTACGAACTCTCAAGGCATCTAAGAAATCTTTCTCTTTTTTATCGGATTTCAGCTGTACCTTGTACTGCAGTTCAAATAAAGAACCCAGGTTTACGGTTTTGACCTGTAATAAGTCGGAAACTTCGGTATATTCTTTGAAAATGTCTTGAAAAACCTCTTCATAATCCAGATTTTCCGGCATGGTAATCTTTAAGTATCTGTCTTTCTTTCCCCAGTTTTGGAAGATACCGTTTTGGAATAGAATAGACAGTAAGCTTAAGCTGACTGCTAAAATACCTCCTAAGGCAATGTATCCTATACCGCAGGCCAGTCCTACCGCCATAGCCAGGAAGATGGCTGTAATTTCCTTGGCATTACCCGGTGCGGAACGGAATCTTACCAGAGAAAATGCTCCTGCCACCGCAACTCCCGTTCCC